>JAQWBH010000393.1 GCA_028707405.1 Parabacteroides sp.
ATTAGTAATGCTATATAAGTGAGGATAAAGAGAGCATGAGCGAGAACAAACAGACTACCATCTTCAAAAGTAAAACCCTAATGATTACCGGTGGTACGGGCAGCTTTGGTAATGCTGTACTAAACAGATTTCTCCAAACAGATATCGGGGAAATCAGGATATTCTCCCGTGACGAAAAGAAACAAGATGATATGCGGCACGACTTTCAAGCGCGGATGCCGGAGGCAAGTGGCAAGATAAAGTTCTTCATCGGCGACGTGAGAGACTTAGCTTCAGTGAAAAACGCAATGCACAGTGTTGATTACATATTCCACGCCGCTGCGCTCAAGCAGGTGCCGTCCTGCGAGTTCTTCCCGCTTGAAGCCGTAAAAACGAATGTGCTGGGGACAGATAATGTCCTGACAGCCGCTATTGAAGCTGGTGTTCAGTCCGTTATTTGCCTCTCAACGGATAAGGCCGCCTATCCCGTAAACGCGATGGGCACGAGCAAGGCCATGATGGAGAAGGTCATCGTAGCGAAGAGCAGAACAACAAGCTCGACCAAGATATGCTGCACCCGTTACGGAAACGTTATGTGCAGCCGAGGCTCCGTGATACCGCTATGGATAGACCAGATCAAGCAGGGGCTGCCCATAACCATAACCGAGCCGAATATGACGCGCTTCATCATGTCGCTGGAGGAAGCTGTAGACTTGGTTCTGTTCGCTTTTGAACACGGTATCTCCGGCGATATCTTGGTTCAGAAAGCGCCTGCATGCACAATCGCGGTGTTGGCTCAAGCCGTGAAGGAACTGTTCAAATCAGAGGATGACATCAAAGTTATTGGCATCCGGCACGGAGAGAAAATGTATGAAACGTTGCTTACAAACGAAGAGTGCGCTCATGCTGAAGACCTTGGGGACTTCTACAGGGTGCCGTGTGATAAACGCGATCTGAACTACGACAAATACTTCATCCACGGTGATGCGGAGAGGAACACACTGACAGAATTCAACAGCAACAACACCCAACTGCTGACGGTGGAAGCTGTAAAAAATAAGCTGTTATCGCTTCAATATATCAAAGACGAAGTGGCGTCGTGGGAGGCAAGCAAATGAAAGCATTAGTAACGGGTGGTTCGGGATTCATTGGATCAAATATCGTAAAGCTCCTTCTGGACAATAATTACGAAGTGAAGGTTCTGGACAATCTTTCATCGGGGTATCAGATTAACATACAGCCTTTCATAGATAACAAGAGCATTGAGTTCATAAGAGCTGATGTCAGGAACGGAGACGCTGTATGCACGGCTTGCAAAGGCGTAGATGTTGTATTCCATCTCGCGGCTTGCGTTGGTCGCCAGAAATCACTCGATGACCCTATCTTGGACTCAAGCACGAACGTCCTTGGCGCAGTGAACGTCCTTGAGGGTATGCGCAAGAATAACGTTCATAGAATAGTCTACTCATCGTCAGCAGCCATCTTTGGCGAGCTGGTTACGCCTACGATAGCTGAAGATCATCCTCAAAACGCTGACAGCCCCTATGGTGTCAGCAAACTGGCGGCAGAAAAAATGATTCTGGCGTATTCCGGAATCTACGATATCACAGGCGTATGCCTCCGCTACTTCAACATTTACGGCGTCAACCAGCGTTTCGATTTATACGGAAACGTCATCCCTATTTTCGCCAAGAGAATCTATGCGGGAGAGCCGATCACAATCTATGGGGATGGCACTCAGACACGGGATTTTGTCAATGTTCACGATGTTGCAAGAGCGAATTACCTGGCATCAAAATCTGAACATGGTACGGATGTGTACAACCTTGGCAGCGGCAGCAGCATTACAATCAATCATCTAGCTGAAATGATGCAGGACATTGCCGGGATTCAAGTTGGCATCAAGTACGCTCCTGAGCGTCCTGCCGATGTGAAGCATTGTAAAGCCGATGCCAGTAAGGTGCTGGGTGCCTTGGGATTCAAGGCAGAAGTCGAACTGGAGCAAGGGCTTATGGAGTATATGCAGTGGTTTAAGGACAACTGCGCTGGTAAGTAATAGGTACGCACCTCGGCTTTGCAGACTGTTTCGGAATCGTCCACTGCAGATAGACACATTCGATATTTACGAGAGGGTATAATACATGAAATTCTTTATCTTAGGATGTAACGGTATGGCGGGTCATACCATTTCGCTCTACCTTTCCGAGCAGGGACATGAAGTGCTTGGATTTGATAGGAGAGAATCCAAGCTTGTGAAATGTGTAACCGGCGATGCCATGGATACAGCTTCGCTGGCGGAAATAATCAAATCCGGTCATTTCGATTCGGTTATCAATTGCATCGGAATTCTCAACCAGTTCGCCGAGCAGGACAAAGCCTTAGCTACTTTCCTGAACTCATATTTCCCGCACTTCCTAGCCGATGTAACGAGCGGTACGTCAACACAGGTCATACATATGAGCACCGACTGTGTTTTCTCCGGCAAGCGCGGCGAATATACGGAAGAAGACTTTAGGGACGGCGAGACCTTCTATGACCGTTCAAAAGCACTCGGTGAACTTGATGACGACAAGAACATCACGCTCAGGAATTCCATTGTTGGCCCTGACATCAACCCCAATGGTATCGGGCTTTTAAACTGGTTCCTTAAGAAAACATCTGGTATTGACGAGCCGGTAGGTAGCATGAACGGCTATACGAAAGCAATGTGGACGGGCCAAACAACGCTCCAGCTCGCCAAAACAATGGAGGCGGCTGCGAAAGAAAAAGCTCACGGGCTGTATAACACCGTTCCAGACCATTCAGTTTCTAAATATAACCTTCTCGGTCTGTTCAATCAGTATTTTAGGAATGGCAGCGTGGAGATTAACGCAGTTGATGGTGTGAACGCCGATAAGTCGCTAAAGCGGACACATTACGACTTCGGCTACTTGATTCCCGACTACGAGGTTATGGTAAGAGAACTGGCTGACTGGACAATCAAGCATAAGAGCCTATACCCGCATTATGGGCTGTAAAAAACAACCGGGGATAACTATACTAAGAAACAAAATCGAGAGACAATCAAGGAGCAAACGATGAGTAAGCTAAAACTAATGACGATAGTCGGCACACGCCCGGAGATAATTAAGATGTCGGCAATCATTAAGAAATGCGATAAGTATTTTGACCACATCTTAGTTCACACCGGGCAGAACTACGACTATGCGCTCAATGAAGTGTTCTTTAAAGACTTGGGCTTACGTGCTCCTGATCACTATCTCGGCGTTGTCGGCGACAATCTCGGTCAAACGATGGGAAACGTGCTGGCGAAGTCTTATGAGCTGATGGAGAAGATGAAACCTGACGCAATAATCGTGCTTGGAGATACAAACTCCTGCCTTTCTGTAATTTCAGCCAAGCGGCTTAAAATTCCAGTTTTCCACATGGAAGCTGGCAACCGCTGCAAAGATGAGAATTTGCCGGAGGAAGTTATCAGAAGAATCGTTGATGTCACGAGCGATGTAAACCTTTGCTATTCCGAACAGGCGCGCAAGTATATCTTAGACACGGGTGTCAAGCCGGAATACACCTACGTTGTAGGTTCTCCAATAGCAGAAGTATTGAGGGACAATCTACAGCAAATTGAAGCAAGCACTGTCTTGAATGATTTGGGATTAACTGCCGGCAAGTACATTCTTCTGTCGGCTCACCGCGAAGAAAACATCGATATCGAGGCGAACTTTTTCAGCCTTATGAATGCCGTTAATGCGATGGCTGAGAAGTACGATATGCCGATTCTTTATTCCTGCCATCCGCGAAGCAAGAAGTATATCGAGAAGCGCAGCTTTAAATTCGACTCCCGCGTCATCCAGCACCAGCCTTTGGGTTTCCATGACTACAACAAGCTCCAACAGAACGCTTTCTGTGTCGTTTCGGATTCTGGTACTATTCCGGAAGAAGCGTCGTTTTTTAAGTATCCGGCTGTCTCTGTAAGAACGAGCACGGAGCGTCCGGAGGCAATGGATAAGGGCGTGTTTACCGTTGGCAGCATTACTACTGAACAAGTCCTGCAAGCTGTGGACTTGGCGGTTGAAATGCACCGAAACGGTGATGACGGAATTGTTGTCCCTGCTTATTCTGATGAAAACGTGAGCGCGAAGGTTGTGAAGATCATTCAGTCGTATGTGGGGATAATCAACAAGATGGTGTGGAGGAAACAGTGATGATTGTTTTCTACCTCTTGAAAGGAACTCAAACTAATGGATGACAAGCAATCTTTTGAACTCAAAATCGCGGTGGCAGGAACCGGCTATGTTGGCTTGTCCAACGCTGTCCTCTTGGCGCAGCACAATACTGTCACGGCTGTGGACATCATCCCTGCCAAGGTGGAGATGATTAATCAAAGGCGTTCGCCTATCGTCGATAAAGAGATTG
>JAQWBH010000394.1 GCA_028707405.1 Parabacteroides sp.
ACGCCCTGATTCGTAGCATTTCTGAAAGAAGGGAACTACACTTCCACGACTTCCCAATACATTGCCATACCTTACTACCGCAAATCTGGTATCCTTTCCTCCGACATAACTATTGGCGGCAACGAAAAGTTTATCCGAACAGAGTTTGGTGGCTCCATATAGATTTATCGGGTTGCAGGCTTTATCTGTACTAAGTGCAATGACTTTCTTAACCCCTCTATCAATGGCAGCGTTAATGATATTCTCTGCACCGTTTATATTGGTCTTAATTGCTTCGATTGGATTATACTCCGCTGCCGGCACTTGCTTTAAAGCTGCAGCATGAACAACATAGTCTACGCCATCCATCGCCCGATAGAGGCGTTCCTTATCCCGTACGTCTCCGATAAAAAACCTGAGCTTAGGGTGATGCTGGAACTGTTCCGCCATTTCATATTGTTTTAACTCATCTCGGCTGAAAACTATCAGACGTTTTATATCCGGATATTTATCCAGAACGATTCTACAGAATTTTTTCCCAAAAGATCCGGTACCCCCAGTAATTAGAACGCTTTGATTATTAAACACAAACCCACCAGCCCTTTACTGCCTGATCAATGAATTCTATGGCTTTTACAATATCTGATACTTGAACACCATTTATTAATTTCAACAATTAGGTGATAAACGGTAATCCATTATATGTGGAATGCCCTGAAAGAGTTCGATTTTAAGTTTAAATGGGGAAGCGATTCGGCCATGGGTAAAGTCCGACATGACACATAAGATAAGATGGGTAAGTCTCAGTCAAGGTGGGTATACCAATTACTTTTCTAGTATATTCTCATATTACTTAATAATTTAAGAGCCGTTCCCTCCTAATAAGATTTCTATATTATATGAATACGTTCCCATAAATTACTTTAGTAAACTCATTTGGCAAAAATGTCTCATTATAAGAACAGTGACTTGCTCAATAGAATACATTAGTAGTGAAAAGAAGAAATTTCTTTTATTTACAGGAAGGGAGCGAAAAAGATTGTATGGGCATAAATAAATGGCAAAGCTCATCTCCATGGCCACCGAAGTCGGGGATAGCTGTCAATCGTTCGCGTCAGATTAAAAATCCGTTTAATAAAAATTATACATCGAGTCAGATTATGCAGCCTGAAACTTGCAAGAATAATGAGACCAATACCATTGTGGGATTAAACCAAACCCCGGTAGGTGATAACCAGGCTGTATGGAAGTTGGATTCTATTCCCAAAGTATCAGTGGCAGTTGAACCTGGGAGGAGTGAACTGGAGAAGAGTACCAATGGTGAATGCCAGATGGTAAACCAAACACTGGAATCGGAGGTAGGATTGGAGATGGATATGGATGTTCAGAATCGCATTCAAGTTTTGGAAGAACGGGTTTTACAACTCGAAAGTGAGATTCAAAGGCTGATGAAAAAATCTAAAAAACGGGGTAATACTCGGGTGGAGGGTGGTATAATAACTTCCTCGTGTGGTTGTTGTAATACCCGCTCCGTAGAAGAGCATAAATAAAAGTTGTTTCAAGTAGTATATCAGTCCGGTATGATGACACATTTTCTCAGTGTTTCCATATAATAAGTTGAGGCTATAATCAAGGAGGTGAGATTTAATGGCTATTGTCAGAATATGCGCGGAAGAAGTAACTGATATCACCGATACCTATTCAGCAACCGTTACCTGTTCTAACCCAAGTAAGACTCCCGTAGCTGCTGGAGATGAGTGCTGGGGGCTGCTTTACAGTCCTACCTTTAACAGTGACGATATGACTCTTTCATTTTCCTTTGATATTAACTTGGAGTATCTTTACGAGGATGCTAATACAACAGGCTTGTTACCCGATTATTGTAAAATAGAAGGTGAAACAGGAATAATAGTATTACCTGAAGAATTGGGCGAATGTGATTGCGGGCTTATTTCTACTTATTCGTTGGCCTTTTCCTGTGATCCCTTATCAATTACCACTTCGTCCACATATGTTCAGGGTGCCGTCAATGTAGAATACACTGTAACGAACCTGTGTGCACCTACTGCATTCTGTGTTTCCACAGTAGATTGCCTAACACCATAAGACCATATTAAACCATATAATTAAGGCGGACTCCTGAAAGCGGAGACCGCCTTTAATCTTATGGATATTATTGAATGCCAAGTACTTGTTAAACAGATCTTGCTTTCTTTCTCTTATTGTGTTTAATCATTGCGTCAATCCGGCCACACAGTGTTATCCAATCAAAATTTTCTGATGTATCCTGTTGCGTTGAATAGCATACTTCTTTGAGTATTGTTTCGTTATTGCATGCCTCAGTGAGTTGATGAGCCATTTCTTCAACGTTATCAACGTTAAACAGAGATCCATATTTATTCTGCTCGTCTCTAATAGGAAAGCTTCTGTAAGGTAATTTGCCACGCATCTCATACGGTAAAACGACATCCCGGTTCGATTCAATATTGGATAATAACAGGTAACAACCGTGCGCTTTTGCTTCGGCAAGAACATTCGCAAAGCCCTCATACCGCGACGGTAATGAAAAAATCTTGGCCTTTTTATACCAGTCATATAATTGGGTTGGATTCTGAATCATGCCGGTAAAAATGATTCTTTTATTCAGATCAGGATTGTCGGATTGAAACCTTTCTAAATAAGGCCTAAAAGATTTATCAACATTCCCGGCAAGAACAAGTTTCCACGATGGGATACTGCTGGAAGCAATGCGGAAGGCTTCAAGCAAAACCTCGGTCGCCTTCTGGACGGTCCCAAGCCTGCCGACGGCCAAAATGATATTCTCTTTTTTGTCATAAGGATAAACGGTTGCCAGATGATCCTCGCTCTTGTCAAAACTGAAGAAGCCGTTGGGAAGATAATGGACTGGAACAGGCCATTTCAGGTTGAGGTACTCCACCATAGACTCACTTGTTATAATATCGCAGCTTCTTAGAAATTTAGCAAAATCCTGATCCACTTCGGTATTATTAATCCATTGTGCATTAGCGTCAAGCTTAAGGTAAACGATTCCTTCGGGATTAAATTTTTTATATATTTCCACCGGTCTAAAATAAATGCTGTAAAAACCATATAGATACAAAACGTCTATTTTAGTTGCATTGTGAGTGAGATACTCTGTCAGGTCTTTCACGCAAGCATTTGTATTAGTCGTATAGATGCTTGCCGTTTCAGGCTGACTTTTTGTGAATGACGGGGTAATGTAATCAAAATTGATATTTTCGTTATACAGAGACAACGATGGAAAGTAAGGCGGTGTTGGTTCCGCTTTGTATGTCGCTATCAGGCCCTTGTAACCGTAATGCTTCTGCATGATATATGGAATCAACACCACGTCTTTTCGAATATGGAAATCTGAAAGGTTTGGTGACAGCAGGCAAAATACCTGTTTATCGTTCATTTGAGCACCCTCCCCGTTTGTCGATATTCTCTATGAGTTGCCTGACCAGAACCGTTTCCTTCTCAAACAGGCTGGCACAGGCTTTTGCGTCGCTGCCGGCTGAAGCATTGATCAAAGAAAGATGGCAGTCATATGCCTCCACAATCCTATTTTTTATCTCCCTGAATGCGCTCTCGTATTTGAGATCCGCTATTCTCCTTTCGAAATCGGCATATATTCTCCCGACGGCGGCAGCTTCTTCCATAGGAACAAGTTCCTCATCCGACGGTGCCATATGATCCAGCTTTTCTGCAAGAGAATCTGCAAGTTCCCGGATAGCTTTCCACTCGGCGCTTTCAGATTGTAGTATTTTGTGTTTATCAGTTACCATAATTTTTTTTACCCACATCAGGGAATTCGTAATAGGCTTTTCATAATTTCCATGAAATAGCGCTTCAAGAGCAAATATTACACCGGTATGATAGCAACCGTCCGCTATTTCACAGGTGTCTATTTTTTTTGTTTTGATTTTTTCGGGAAGCTGCGAGAAAAGGCATTCACAGTCATGCCCCATGATAAGCCCACCCGGTTTTATAAGCCTTACCGCAGTTGTTATATCGTTTAAAACCGTCTCGTACTGATGACCGCCGTCAATGAAAATTATATCGAAATAATCGTCTCTAAACGCGTCAAGGCATGTACTCGAATCGCCCGCGAGCGGCACAATCTGCTCCGAAACGCCAAGATATCGCATTACGCCTCTAAAATATGCCATCGTATCAACGCAGCCGGACAAATACTCAACTCCTCCGTTCGCTCCCTTCCAATTGTCGCAGCAGTATAAAAGCGCATCGCTTTTCAGAAGCCCCATCGTTTTCGCCGCAAAATACGACGAGCACCCGAAAAAGCTGCCTATTTCGAGCATACGGACTTTTTCTTCAAGTATTTTGAGAAGATAATCGAACATCGAGCAACCCAGCGTCAGGATATCCT
>JAQWBH010000395.1 GCA_028707405.1 Parabacteroides sp.
AGTTGTTGGTTATGGTGTTCAGAAAAAGAAAGATTTGACGGGTGCTGTAGCTATCTTAAAAGTGGATGATGTGAAGACTACACCTGTATCAAGCGTTGACCAGATGATGCAAGGTAAGCTTTCCGGCGTAAACGTTATGCCGGATAATATGCCGGGTGGTGGTGTAGCTGTACGCATTCGTGGTTTTTCTACAGTACGTAATAATGATCCGCTTTATATTATAGACGGTGTCCCTGTTGAGAATGGAATCAACTTTTTAAATCCAAATGATATTGAATCGATGCAAGTTTTGAAGGATGCATCTTCGGCTTCTATTTATGGCGCTCGCGCCGCTAATGGTGTTGTTATTATTAGTACGAAGAAAGGAAAAATAGGCAAAATGAGTATAAACTTTGATGCTTATTGCGGCGTACAGTCGTCAGCCAAGTCACTCCGGATGTTGAATGCACAGGAGTTTGGAGATATGCTTTGGCAAGCGATGGAAAACGATGGCAAGAAACCTTCGAATGATGTCTATGGAAGTGGCTCTACCGCTGTTATTCCGCAATATTTGAATTCGACTCATACTATTCCGTCAGATGATGTTGACTGGATTCAGGAAATCCTTCGCCATGCAATGGTACAATCATACAATCTTTCGTTTTCTAAAGCTGATGATACAAGTAGTCAATTATTTTCTGCTGGATATTTCAATCAAGATGGTTTGATGAAATATACAGGATTTCAGAGATTAAATGGTCGTTTTAATTCTGAATGGAAGATGTTTAATAAACATTTAATAATAGGTGAAAATATATCCTTTTCGCATGACTGGGGTGTCGGTGTTACGAATAATAAAGCATTGGGAGGTATGCTCTACAATGCGTATCAGTTCCAATCAGTCATTCCGGTATATGATTTGAATGGCGTATTTGCAGGTAATCCATTTGGGGATATTGGCAATCCGTTAGGTTCACTTTATCGTAACAGAAAAAATAATGACCACAATACTCGTTTTATGGGTAATGCTTATGCACAAGTAGCTTTATTTGACGGGTTGACATTTAAATCTAATTTTGGGGCAGACTATAAGAATTATAATCAGCGTGATTATAGCGCAAAATATAATGAAATCAATACTTCTCAAACATTAAGCACATTGACAAATACGAATAGTCAACGTTTTAACTGGGTTTTTACTAATACTTTAAATTATATAAAGAGTTTCGGTCTGCATGATATAAACGCTTTAATTGGCATGGAAGCATTGCGGAATCGCTATGAATACTTTGATGCTACTCGTAAAGGTTTTGCTTACGATGATGATAACTTTCATTATCTTGATGCCGGTGATACTTCATCACAAACGAATGAAGGATCTATGGAACAGTATAGTATGACTTCTTATTTTGGAAAAATCGATTATTCGTATAATAATCGTTATTTGGCAGCATTGACTCTCCGTCGCGATGGCTCTTCGCGTCTGGGAAATAATAAATGGGGTAATTTCCCGGCTGCATCTTTAGGCTGGCGCATCAGTAATGAATCTTTTTTCCATTCTAAACTGATAACTAATTTGAAGTTGCGTTTTGGGTGGGGACAAAATGGTAATTCAGATATTCCTGCATATTCGACTATTTCATCATTCTCTTCAAATCAGAATTATTCTAATTACCCTTTGGATGGAAGTCAGTCATCGGTTTATACTGGATATACTCAGACACGTACGGCTAATCCTAATTTAAAATGGGAGACAACAACCCAAACAAACGTTGGCTTGGATTTGGGTTTGATGAATAATGAGTTAGAAGTAATATTGGACTGGTTTAATAAGGATACAAAAGATTTGCTTTATGCTCGTCCGTTAGTCGGTACGGTAGGTGGTACTAATTCTACTGTCTGGGATAATATTGGAAAGATGAATAATAAGGGTTTGGAGGGTGAAATCAATTACAGGAAATCTCTGAATTCTGATTTTGGCTTTAATGTTGGATTCAATTTCTCTGTCATTAGAAATAAGATGACAGAATTGTCAAATGGCGTATCTTATATAGGAATACCGACGAGTAGCTTACATAGTGTCAATTTTGATCAGGAAATATCTCGAACAGCAGTAGGTCATCCGATAGCGTCATTCTATGTTTATAAGGCAGATGGGTTATTTCAAAATCAATCAGAGATTGACTCATATGTTAACGCTAAGGGCGAGAAATTGCAACCTCATGCCCAACCGGGTGACATCAAGTTCATTGATATAAATGGAGATGGACAGATTAATGGTAATGATAGAGACTTCGTGGGAAGTCCTCATCCGGATCTGACAGCTGGACTGACACTAGGGTTTAATTATAAACATTTTGACTTTACGGCATTCTTCTCCGGTTCATTTGGAAATGATGTTTATAATTTGACGAAATATTTGGGAGAATTTTATGATCAGTCACAATATAATAAGAATTCTACAATTCTGAATGCGTGGACTTCGACAAATACGAATACATCTGTTCCTCGTGTTTCGCAAGATGACCCTAATAATAATATCAGACCTTCAACTTATTATATTGAAAGCGGTTCTTATGTAAGATTAAAGAATTTGAAGGTTGGATATACAATTCCTAAGAATGTATTGTCTAAGGTAAATATGCAAAGCGCATATTTATATGTACAGGCTACTAATTTATTTACAATAACAGGATATAATGGAATTGATCCGGAAGTGGGTTTGCAAAGTTATACATCAAGTTCTCGGAACTTGGATATTGGTATTGATCGTGGTGTATATCCATTATCAAGAGCATTTACAATAGGTATCAATGTCGGATTCTAACGTTAAAAATAAACACTTATGAAATATATATATTACTTAGTTATTGCATCGTTGATTCTTTGTTCTTCATGTAAGGATTCATTTCTGAGTGAGAATCCGACAGGAGAGCTTTCAGAAGATCAGGCAGCAGATGATGCTAATATTGAAGGGATTGTAACCTCGGCTTATGCAGTTTTGGATGGTCAATATGATACATCAAGTAGTGGCTTGAACTCCGGTTGTTCAAACTGGCAGTTTGGAGATGTTGTTTCTGATGATTTCTATAAAGGTGGTGGTGGTACAGGCGATCAGAATCAGATTCACTTAATGGAAATTTTTTCTGCTGATCCTACATGTAAAGATTTCGAACGTAAATGGTTGGCTTTATATGAAGGGGTTGCTCGTTGTAATCAGGCAATCCGTATTTTGGAAAAGAGCGAGTATGCCAAAAAAGATCAGCGTATAGCTGAGATGGAATTTTTAAGAGGGCATTATTACTTCAACTTAAAGATTATCTACAATCAGATTCCATATATTGATAAGTCTGTAACAGATATTAGTGAGTTTCCCAAAATTTCTAACATGCAGTATACTTCTGATCAGTTGTGGGAAAAAATATTGAGTGATTTTAAGGAAGCCTATAATGGATTGCCTGAAACCCAGTCGGAAGCAGGTCGCCCTACTAAATATGCAGCAAAAGCATATATGGCAAAGGTATATTTATATACAAAAGACTGGAAGGATTGCGCTTCGGCTTGTGATGAAGTGATTAATTCCGGGAAATATGCAATGCTTTCGAATTTTCGCGATGTATTCTTGCCTGAGAATGATAATTCTTCAGAAATTATTTTTGCAGTTCAGAATTGTATCAATGATGGTTCCGATAACAATTATAACGGAAATCCTGGTGATAGGTTATTACCTCCCGGTGGACCTTATCCAAGCTATGGATTTCTTCGTCCTTCACAGAATTTGGTTAATGCATATAAGACTGATGCTAATGGATTGCCACTGAACAATGGTCAAGATGTTACAGATAACGATAATGTGGATATACGTTTGGATCACACAGTCGCTCGTCCGGGGAAACCGTGGATGGATATGCAATTGTATAATTGGACTCCTCGAGAGAAATCCGTATATGGTCCTTATAGCCCCAAGAAACGTTTAGTATCAATGAAGTCGAGTTATTACCTGAGCGTATGGCCATATACTAATGCACTTAATTTTTATATTATTCGATATCCGGATGTACTGCTTTGGAGAGCAGAATCGGCAATCGAAATGAATGACTTAGCAACAGGACTTAAATATATTAATATGGTGCGTGCAAGAGCGGCTGGCAGTAAAGGTGTAAGGTGGGATGATGTTTCAGGAGCCGGAACCGGGGATGCTGCTAATTACAAAGTAGGACTATATACATCTTTTGGCTCGCAGGATCAGGCATTGACAGCATTACGAACAGAAAGACGTTTGGAATTTGCAATGGAAGGACAACGCTTTTTTGATTTAGTACGCTGGGGAATTGCAGATCAGGTGATTAATTCATATATCGAGAAGGAAAAAGTTACACGTACTCATCTGGTGAATGCCCATTTTA
>JAQWBH010000068.1 GCA_028707405.1 Parabacteroides sp.
GCCGATATAAATGCGGTTAGAGCACGTGCTCATGCTAGACCAGTTGATCCTGCAGATGTGAATATTGACTACTTATTGGATGAACGCATTCGGGAACTTTATGGAGAGGAAAATCGCCATTTTGTCTTACGTAGAACAGGAAAGTTGCTAGAACGTGTGCGCAAATATAATAACAATCCAAAGAATCCAGGATTGAATATTCAGGATTATAATATATTATGGCCTATTCCTCAAACGCAACTTGATTTGAATATTGGTGCAAAATGGGCACAAAATCCAGGTTATTGAAATGAAGGATACGGTTTAATAAACTATGTAAATGAAAAACTACAAGAATTCGTTCTTGTAGTTTTTTTTATATCTCAGAATTTATAGAAAAAAATTGAAGAGAAGAAATATAATTACAAAAATATGATTAATTTTGGAACAATCTAAATTATTAGTCATTATGAAAATAAAATAATAGTGGAGATTTGATGTAGAGGATGCAAATATGATTTTTTGTATAGAATTAAAATCTGGTATACTTAATTATTTAATAGAAATATGAAAAAAGAAGTTGTATTGTATTTATTTTTGTCCATCATGGTGACAGGTTGTTCTTCAATCAAACAATCAGATGAAGAATTACCCTCCATTGATATCTCAAAAGAGTATCCTGAAAAAGAAATAAAATTGACGGATATTGCTGACGTTTCTTATGTACGCCTGAATTCGAAAAGTGACGACTATCTTTTTAAAGGAAGTATCGATTATGTCACACCAAACAAAATCGTTGTTATAGATCGATCTTCGCAGAGCCTGTTGTTCTTTTCGAGAGATGGAAGTCCTCTGTCGCATTTCAATCGTAGAGGTCAAGGGCCGGAAGAATATACGGATGTCGCTTCTGTAATGTATGATGAGACAAATGATGATGTTTTTGTTTCTCCGGATTTTAGTGATCATATAATGGTTTATTCTTCTTCCGGTGAATACAAAAGAAAAATAACCTTGCCAGAAACAAATATTAATGGACAAATGGCTTTATTCGATGACAAATCCATATTGGTGTATGATAATACTAAATTGTGGCAAACTATTGTCCGACATAATTCAAAGAAGAAAATTACTTTTACGGAACAAGTTGGTGATTCATCTTTCTTCCTTATTTCCAAAACAGATGGAAAGGTATTGGAGTACATTAAAGTGCCAAATAAGAACATTGATTTGAGTTATGGAGATTTAGGTGGTGCCTTTATTGGTCAGATCAGCTATGGACGTGTGAGAAAATGTCAGGAAGGACTCTTTTTGTATAATCCTGAATCGGACACTGTGTTTCTATTTAATAAGGATAAGTCCTTAACTCCATATTTGTATAAAAAACCTTCATTGAACGATTATAGTCCAATGACCGTTATGGATATTTGCATGGATGGCGGTAGATTTCAATTCTTGTCTGTTTATCCTTATTTGAAAACGGGAAAATCTCCATCTCCAAAATATTATATGCGTGACAAAGAAACAGGTGAAATATTTTGCCAGAAAATTACACTTCCTGATTATCAAGGGAAAAATTTCCAGATTAATCCACGTCTTTCGAATTATTATGAAAAAGGGTATCATTTTGAATTGGACTTTACCGAACTCAAAGAGGCATATAAAGAAAATAAGCTAAGTGGAAAGTTAAAGGCATTGGTTGCTTCACTTCTGAAAGAAGGTGATGATAATAATGTTTTTGTGTTTGTTGATTTTTTTAATTCAAAATAGAAACATAAAGCTATTGAAAAATCTGGAAACTGAATTGTATTGTCTGGAGAATTATGAATTTTTGATCATCTTGCTTTTTTGTGATAAACCTGACCTTTTTATGTAAAGAGGAGGATATTAAACATGCAATACGCTATAAAACAGACTATTAATACATAAAATATATCCGAATGTATTTTGTAATACATTCGGATGAAAGAATCATTTCTTTCGAATGCGTTGAAGGTTTCTTTCGAATCAAATGGTTCGTACATTCGGATGAATTTTGAACCTCATTCGAAACATTTTTTTAACGATTAAAACATGGATTTTTGATACAAAAGAGAAACTGTCGTATGCGAAGATTAATAAGTGCCACGAGATGGAATTAGGTAACTGTATTCTCCTGCCATTAATCTACTCTTTGACTCGACAGATTTAATGGCAAAATTATGACCTTTTTTTGTGAATACCAGACATTGATCATTTAATACTCTTTCTTGCAGATTAAATACTAAATTGGGGTTAAACGGTTGTCCGTTTATTCGTATTTCATAGTGTAGATGAGCGGTTGTAGCACGACCTGTGCGACCTGTTAATGCAATGGCTTGTCCGGCTTTTACAATATCTCCGGGTTTAACGAAATTTTTAGAGTTATGACTGTAAAGTGTTTCTAATCCATTATTGTGGCGGATAACAATTACGTTTCCATATCCATAATAAGGTTTCGCCATACGTACAACGCCATCAAATGTCGCAACGATTGTATCATTTGGGCAAGTTTTTAGATCCACGCCTGTGTGATGCTTTCGTTTTCCACCGAATGGAGAGATGACTTTTGCTCCCGCTAACGGGAATCGATAATCTGATTCTTTAATTTGACTCAGATCAAGCACCAATGATTTATTTTCGCTTAGCAGATTTGGATCGGCAACAGCTACATTGTTTTTTTCATTGTCTGAAAATTCAATGACTTCATTTGTTCCCTCTTGGTTTGTTGTTTGTCCTAAAATATCATTAAGTTCACATGGAAAGAGAGGAGTAAAATCAGTTATCGGAAGCGGATCACTTGTTGTAGGCAATACGGTTACTATATTTGATTCATTATATGAAGCTGTCTCACCATTCGATCTCAACAGAGTCTGACATGATAAAAGTGTCATACATGATATTATTAGTGCCGTATTGTAAAGTGATCTGTGCATCTTTCATTTTTTGTTAGCGTTACAAATATAAGAAAAAGTTCTTTTGTTGGAACTTTTCATCAGTCGGTTTTACGTATCCTTCTGATTTTTTTTCATTTCTTTTGTTTTCTAATCTGGTGGTTTTGTACAAAAAAGAGGCTCTTTTGATAAGGAAGAGCCTCTATAACTGTTAAAATTCAAAGCATGCCAAACTCTTACTTCTGGTAGAGTGTGCGTGCTATACCGATTTCCAGTCCGCGTAATTCTGCCAGTCCGCGCAGGCGTCCGATACATGAATAACCGGGATTGGTTTTTTTATTTAAGTCGTCAAGCATTTGGTGCCCATGGTCCGGACGCAGGGCGATAGAACAACGACGACGCTGTTCAACATCAAGTAATGCTTTCATAACACCATACATGTCTACGTCTCCTTCCAAATTATAAGCTTCATAGAAATTGCCTTCTGCATCTCGCTTTGTTGTTCTGAGATGTACAAAATCAATTCGGTCTCCGTAGCGCTCCATCATTCCAGCCAAATCATTATCAGCCCGGACACCGAGTGAACCTGTACAAAGACATAATCCATTACTTTTGTTTGGAACGGCTTTAATCAATTTACGAAAATCTTCTTCTGTACTCATGATTCGAGGTAATCCTAAGATAGGATAGGGAGGATCGTCGGGATGAATAACCATTCGGGAATCTACTTCGTCGGCTACCGGAGTGATCTCTTTTAAAAAGTAAATTAGGTTGGCACGAAGTTTCTCAGAATCAATATTACTATACCGGTTTAGTTCAGTACGAAACTGATCTAGAGTAAAGCTTTCTTCTGATCCGGGAAGCCCGGCAATCATATTGCGTGTAAGCAAATGAATTTCGGCGTCGCTCATGTGTTCGAAACGAGCTTTGGCTATTGCTTTATCTTTATCGCTGTATTCATTTTCTGCGGCCGGACGTTTTAAGATGAAAAGATCGAAAGCCATAAATGCCGCGCGCTCAAAGCGAAGAGCTTTAGAACCATCGGGCATGGTGTAGGCCAGATCCGTTCGGGTCCAGTCCAGGACAGGCATGAAATTATAAGTTATTACATGAATACCACATATTGCAAGGTTGCGGATGCTTTGTTTGTAGTTATCTATATACTGCTGAAAATTGCCTGTTTGTGTTTTTATATGTTCGTGTACGGGGATACTTTCTACTACACTCCAACGCAAACCGGCATCTTCGATAATTTTTTTGCGTTTTTGAATATCTTCGATTGTCCAGATTTCACCGTTTGGCACATGATGTAATGCGTTTACAATACCTGTTGCACCGGCCTGGCGGATATCAGAAAGGCTGATCGGATCATTAGGTCCGTACCAGCGCCATGTTTGTTCGCAGAGATACATATTATATAATGTATAAATGTTATAAATTAAATTGAGAATGCGTTGAAACCGCCGTCAACAACGGCAATGGTACCTGTAACAAATTTGGAAGCATCGCTAATCAAATATTGTATTGTTCCGAAAAGTTCGTCAGGCGTACCAAGGCGTCTGAATGGCGTATGAGCAATAACCGATTCGGCACGAGGCGTATAAGATCCATCCGGATTTGTCATTAATGCACGATTCTGATCGGTCAGGAAGAATCCGGGTGCAATGGCATTGACGCGCAATCCTTCTCCAAATTTAATAGCCAGTTCGCCTGCCAGATATTTTGTTAAGTTAGCGATGGCTGCTTTAGCTGCACCGTAGCCAACAACGCGCGTTAGAGGACGTAGTGCAGCTTCTGAAGCGAAGTTTACGATGGCACCTACTTTCTGATTAGCCATAACTTGTGCAAAAACCATCGTTGGAAGGACTGTTCCAAAGAGGTTTAGATCGACTACCTTGCGAAAAGCATCAACCTGCAAGTCGAATATGTTGCTGTCAGGGCCAATGGTGGCTCCTGCCATATTGCCTCCTGCCGCATTTAATAATGCGTCAATGCGATTGAATTTTGCTAGAATATCTTTTTTATTTTGTTCAAGAACAGCCTTATTTAATACATCTGTTTCGAAAAAGCAGGCTTTTCCTCCTTTGTCTTCTATTTCAGCGACAATTTTTTCACCTGTTTCAACAGCCCGATCAAGAATAACGATGATTGCGCCTTCTTCTGCCAGATGTCCAGCAATTCCTTTACCTAAAATACCGGCTCCTCCGGTAATTACTACGACTTTGTCTTTTACAGAAAATAAATTTGCCATCTTATATTTATATTAGTTATTTGTATATCAAACTAAATTTAAAGCATTGTGTTCGTGCACACATCTGAATGCAAATATAGGGCATTTATTTATGATAAGAAAATATCCTGTTGCTTTTAAATATAATTATTGTAATACTTGATGTTTTCTTTCAGTAAAATATCTATTGGCATATAGTTTATTTGTTCGACATCTTCTTTTAATACCAAGTATCGGAATAGAGCGCGTACGCTATTAAATCCCTGCACTTCAGGACGTTGTGCAATAAGTTGAGTGATGAATCCTTTTTCCAGATAATGCACATTTGCATCTATTACGTCGTAACCTATTATTCTAAAGTCTTTGCCTATGTCTTCAAAATGCTTACCAATTAGGTGTGCTCGTGAATTGAACATGATACCAATATAAACTTCAGGGTGATCCTGAATAAACTGTTCTATTATCGCTAGATTTTTTTCGGGTTCGTCGGCATGTAACTTAACGGAATAGATGCGACCATCATAATTATGGTTGTATAAATAATTTCTGAATCCTTCTTCGCGTTTCATTATTTGAGTAATCTGCATTTCACCGTTGCGGATGAATCGGAAAATAGCAATACTGTCGCTTGAGTGAATTTGCTCGAAAAGCAATCGTCCGGCAATATAACCTGAATCATAAGAATTTGTACCATAGTAGGCTATGCAATTTGTCCCTTCTATAAAAGCATCGATCAGGACATACGGAATTTGTCGTTCATCCAGTCTGGTGGTTAATTGAAGTACACTTTCATGAAAAGAGGTGGCTATAATAACACCTTGGCAGTCAGTCTCCTCTATCCCCGGAAGCAACTGGTCAAAGCTGTACTTATCGTACTGATTGAAATACATTCGTTCTACATCGATATTGTAACTGAAAAGTTCCTCCTCTGCTTTATCAATGCCTAATGAGACTTTTTCCCAATATTCTCCTTCCACGAACGTAGGAATGAGCGCAATGAAATGGTATTTTTTCTTTAAAGCAAGCGACCGTGCAATGAGATTTGGATGATAATTAATCTTTTTCAAGATTTTGTCAACCTTTGTTCTTGCTCCTTCGGATACTTTACCACGATTGTGCAAAATTCGATCTACTGTACCTGTCGAAACACCTGACATTTCTGCAATGTCCTTGATCCTATATGTCTTATTCATGAGAAGTTTCTTCTTGGTTTTGTGTTTCAATTGCAGTAGTTGTTTCTAAAGCAACCAGTTTGCGGAATATGTAGCAATACATGATGTAAATAACGGGAATAGCAACAAATATACCAATGATAAAAAGAATGAGACCTACAATGATAATACCTATTTGGATTAACAGAACCCAGAACAATGGCAGACATTGTCCTTTTGTAATAGCCCAGCTGCGTTTGAATGACTCGATAATACCTGCATTATCTTCAACTATGAATGCAGTGAAGAACTGAAGTCTGAGAGCAAGATATATTCCGGGAATGATAAGCAGTGCTAAACCTATTATCAGAATGACGGAAAAAAGAATCTCTGCAAGAAAATATTTGATTATTTTCCGAGATTCTTGGCCATAGGCGGAAAATTGGGGTTCTTCTCCATCCAAAGTTTGAAACATATTTTTAATATATCCTAAAGAGAAGATGCAGGCAATTGCAAAATTGATAATTGTAATAACAATTTCTCCAACTCTAGACCCTAGAGTTGGTCCTGTTAGTAAACTAAGAATCAGGGATAAAATAGTGTATCCGATTAATAAACCGGCCAATACCCAAATTTGTGATTTCACACATTTCCATGATGCCTTGAACGCATCTGAAATAGTAAACTTCGCTTCCATTTTATTACATTTAATGTTATCGTAAATAAAAATGTTTATGCCCAAAAAACTCATTCTCAATGTAGAGTCCGGTCAATGGTAAAACAAAAGATTCATAATTATATTTATTAAGCCTTTGTTATGGAAGCAAAAGTAAATAATTTGGTTGATATGTCCAAACAGCTTCTCAACTTTTAGGTGTGAAAAATAATTTTTTGCAACAATCCTTCAGACGATATTTTGTAAAGTCGCTGGTTTGTTTTTGACGAACGTAATCCTCCCAGTGATTCAATGTACGGTCCTGTTTTGACAAAGTTGAATAGCGCATACCCGAATCCGTCAGGAAGTTTGTTGCGTCCCGAATACCAGGCTGTTTTAAGTGATGGCCATGTTGTACGGACTAATTCTGCAAGTTGTTCAATTTCTTTGGGCATTTGATCTCCACCCATAAAACAGATGCAGGTTATATCCGAAGCATATTTATCAATAATGGAATGCATGGATTTTTTATTTAATGGTTCACCTATGTCTTTCCAAAGCCAGGGACTGTGACATCCCAGGCAATGATTCGGGCATCCGGTGATATTGATGGCTAATGTTATCTCGTCTGGAATTTCTTGACAGACAATGTCGTAGTTATAATACTTCAACATTTTACATCTCCTTTTTCTTTCGCATAATAACGGCAGGAAGCTTCCTTTTGTCTTGCGGACGAAAAGTTGCTTATGCGTTTCATGTATCCGATCACGCGCGTTAAATAATCTATATTTTTGCTATGACATTCGGGGCACTCCTTAAGATAGCGCTTATCAATATGTCCGCAGTCGTTACATATGGTATTGGGTATATTGAATGTGAAATAATTGCAACCTTCCTGGGCTGCGACACGTAGTAGTTGGCGATACTGCTTCTGTGAGAGATGCTCTTCCAGATTCAGATGTAGAGCCGAACCGCCTGTCAGATGTTCGATATACTTGTGGCCATGTAGACGAAATTTATCAATGATGTTCAGAGAATCGTCTTCTACAATGTAAAAATAGCTATTATAGCAATCGCGAGATACAACATATCCGTCTTCACGATCCCATTTGGCATGTTTTACGCCAACGTTTTCAGCTGGAATCATTTCACAGTTGAACAAGATATCTTTACTTCTATACATTTTATTGTATTGTTCGATTATACCCAATACATTTTGTACGAACTCGGTATATTGCGGATTATCACTGATTGTGATACCCAAGAATTCGGCTGCTTCAACTAATCCGTTAATGCCGACCGTTAGATATTGTCTTCCAATGTTGATGTATCCGGCATCAAACAATGGCATCATACCCTTGTCTTTCATTTCTTTGAGGTTTTCATTGTATGCTAATTGTACTTTGTGTACCAGATCTACTACTTCTGTGAGATAGGTCAGATAATTTATTCCCTCTTTAGCGGCATATTGAATGCAACGATTGAGATTGATCGTCAGTACACTTTTAGAACCTGTTGACACACCTCCTGCTCCCAGCGTATAACTGAATCCGTTGTCTTGAATTTCATTACGCAGACGACAGCATGATGACAAGGAGTCTGCATTGTCACTCATATAAGTAAAAAATGAGTGTCCGTCAGCATACATTTCGGCCGTAAAGTCTCCCCATTCTTTATCCTTGACATCTCCGTTTTCGGTTAGTAAGGCCATGGTTTCGACAGGGAAAGTGAGTACAGCCTTCGTCCGTTCTGCATTAAACCATTTCATAAAGCGTTTTTGTAACCATGATAACGATTCCCAGTCGGGGCGTGAGCCATCAGGAAAGAGAAAGTTATCAAACAAACTTTTGAAATAGTAATGATCGTAATAGGAAATATTCCAAAACACGGCTTGAAAGTTGCGGGCACCTGTGGGCTGATTGATGGAGTAAACAATTTGCTCGAAACAGTCGGTAATGACTTTATCCAATGTTCGTTGTTTTATGGATAAATCGACTATTTTGTTTGCGTTTTTGAAATAGTCTTTACCATATTCTTTAGCAATAAAATAATTCATATACATGAGGAATTCGGGTGTTGCGCAAGCTCCGCTCAGCATACTTGAAACAATAAAAACCAAATTGACAAATCCGCCACAGAAAGATTTCAGATTGGTTGGTTTTGTTGAATTGCCTCCTACAGAGGTGGTTCCATCCAATAACCATGGATACATTGTAATGCTGGCGCAATAGTTGGCGAGGCTTGTCTCATCATTTTTATAGATAAAATGTCCGTTTAGCATTTTTAAATATTTGTCGGAGAATTCCTTGCCGTACATTTCTTTGAGTCTGTCGGTAAGCAGTCTGCGGTTTAAACGGATGAAGCCGGCTTTAGGTAGTTCGCCTATAAGTGTTGCAATATTTTTATGCTCGACATTGGCGTTAGCGTCATATTTGCTACCTGAGGCAGCGTTGTCCGCTTTGCAGTAATTTACTAAAAACTCCAGACGGTCTCTTACTTCACGGTCTTCTTCGTGGCTTTGCCGATAAAGCATGTACGATTTGGCAACAGCAAAATAGCGTTCGGCCATTAAAGCAAATTCAACTTGATTCTGTATTTCTTCAACACTCATTCCATTACTGATGCGTAGTCGTGAAAGAATGTTTGTCAAATCATCTTCAATAGCAAAGCCGCCCACTGAAAGGAATGCTTTACGTATTGCATTCTTGATTTTATCTATCGTGAATAACTCTTGTTTGCCATCACGTTTTACGATTGTAATTTCTGCACTGCCCATTTTTTTTATGTTTTTTAAGTTCGTATCTAATCATGTTTTGCGGAGACACGACGTGCATATTAAAAAGATTTTGCACTGTACAGTGTAGGCTGTAAACAGTAGAAAACCTTTTGCATACTCTTGTACCCGAAAGCTGCAAAACCAATATGTAACGGCAGGTCTTCTGACTCGTTCCGTATTGCGGCGCCTTCCCAACCAAACTACTGGTCAGTGGCAAAAGAGTGTCGCTATATGATGCCTTAACAGCAGGAACTTACAGCAGCGGGAACTGTTCGGGATTTACACCCGATTCCCATTTTAATTCGTTTCTCACGAGTGCAAGAAACGAAACCATTACTTTGCAAAGCTATAAAAATATGCTGATATGTGGAATGGTTTTGAAATGAAAAGCTTAAAAATATTATTGAATACTTAGTAATTGGCAAGAAACGAGGAGGGAAAAATATCTATTTGTAAATACATAAAAATAGCGCGAATATACTAGAAGCTGTTTTGAATTTCTTGTTATGAAATAGTTCGGAGAAAATTCAAAACAGTTTCTTATCTGCGCTATCTGATGTTTGAATTTTTAGTCGTTCAAGGCCTGTTTGATGTCGGCGAGAATATCATCTACGTTTTCAATACCGATGGAAAGACGGATCAGATCCGGGGCAATACCTGCTGCGCGCAGTTGCTCGTCAGAAAGCTGGCGGTGTGTATGGCTTGCCGGATGTAATACACAAGTTCTGGCATCGGCTACATGTGTTACAATGCAAATCATTTTTAAGCGATCCATGAAGCGGATAGCATCTTCGCGTGTACCCTTCAACCCGAAGGCGATGACTCCGCATGTTCCGTTAGGCATGTATTTTTCAGCCAAAGCGTGATATTTATTGTTTTTTAGTCCCGGATAGTTGATCCAGGCAACACGTTCGTTTGCTTCCAGCCATTCGGCTATTTTTTGAGCACTGAGGCAATGTTGAGGCATCCGTAGATGAAGCGTTTCAAGCCCGAGGTTAAGAAGAAAGGCATTCATTGGTGAAGGGATCGAGCCTAAGTCGCGCATCAGTTGTGCTGTTGCTTTGGTAATATAGGCCATTTTGCCAAACGCTTTAGTATAGGTTAGACCGTGATAGGATTCATCGGGCTGTGTAAGTCCGGAAAACTTGTCTCCTTGTGCTTCCCAATCGAATTGACCACTGTCAACAATAGCTCCACCGACAGTAGTGGCATGCCCATCCATATATTTTGTAGTAGAGTGGGTGACAATGTCAGCCCCCCATTCAAAAGGACGGCAGTTGATTGGCGTGGCAAAAGTGTTGTCAACGATCAAAGGTACGCCATGATTGTGTGCAATCTTTGCGAATTTTTCAATATCTAGTACATCCATTCCCGGATTAGAAAGAATTTCACCGAATAGTGCCTTAGTGTTTGGACGGAATGCTGCCGAGATGGTTTCTTCTGGGTCGTCAGGATTGACAAAGGTGACGTCTATTCCCAGTTTTTTCATTGTAACTCCAAACAGATTATAGGTTCCACCGTATATAGTGTTCGAACTTACGATATGGTCGCCAGCTTCACAGATATTAAATACGGCAAAAAAGTTGGCTGCCTGACCTGAAGAAGTAAGAATTGCGCCAACACCACCCTCAAGGGCTGCAATCTTTGAAGCTACTGCATCATTGGTCGGGTTTTGCAGGCGTGTGTAAAAGTATCCGTTATCCTGTAAATCAAATAGACGGGCCATCTGTTCACTGGTGTCGTACTTGAATGTTGTACTTTGGTAAATAGGCAGAACACGTGGTTCGCCTTTCTTAGGTTGCCATCCACCCTGTACACAGATGGATTCGCGCTTTAACGATTTGTTCATTATCTTAGGTCTTTGTTATAATATTTTTTATTGTACGGCAAAATTACGACAAATCGTAACAATCATAACAAAAAAAGCGGAGAAATCCCCGCCTTTTTTGTTAGCTGTATATTTAGAATGCGTACGAGAGACCTATTGATGGCATCAAAGCTGCAATATTATAATGACCTCCGAAAGTTCTTGGTTGACCTAGTAAGTCTTTGTCAGTATACGAACCATTGCGACCGAAACCGGTAATGTATGAAAAGGCGACATCTACCGAAAGACCGCTCAGTGGGCGGAAACTTAGTCCGGCACTTAGTCCAAGCTTGTTCATACTAGGAGTCTCCGGGTTTAAATAATCATCTTTAACTGGTGTTTCATCGAAGTATGCACCCATGCGGACATCCAGGCGTTTTGTAGCTGCGTATTGTCCACCCAGACGGTAGGTGCGGGAGTTCTTATATTTCTTTGGCGCACTGATGTTGTATTTACCTAGTTCTTCATCAGGATTAAATTTGATCATTAACATTTTGTATGTCCCCCATCCGTTAAATTGAACTTCGCCTGAAACAGTCCATCTATTGGTTGGATAGTAGGTGATACCTGCACTTAATACACTTGGCAATGGTAGTTCAGCAGAGAAAGTTCCATTGTCTAATGAAGGAACTTCAATTTCTGTAGGCACTCCTGAGCCTTGAGGAAGTTTACCTAAAAGACTGTTTACACTTTTAAGAAGTTCTTTAAATTCCAACTCATTAGCATAATTAACATTAACCTCCCCTTCTTTTACTTTCGCAGTTACTTTTGAACGGTATGATGCACCAATAGTTATTTTATCATTGACATCAAACATGGCTCCTACGTTATATCCCATTCTTATTCCGGCATCGCCTGTAAGACCGACGGAAGCCGCTGACACATTGTCGTATTTGGCGATGACGGCTTTAGATTCTTGTGGAACCAGCTTTTCAAGTGCCGGGTTTGCTGTAAAAAGTTTGTTTGCCAGCCCACTCATTGCTCCGGGAGCTATTAGCGCACGATCGAGGTTGATGCTGCCGTACTCCATCATTAATCCGGCGCCGACGCTTAACCGATTCGTTATTTTCCAAGAGATAGTGGGTTGAATGTTAAATACTTTGAGAGATATATCCTGAATAAGATGTGCTCCCTCCCAATCGTTTCCCCATTTTATGGAGCTTCCATAAGGCGTATTTAGCATTACACCAGCTGCAAGATTGTCGTAGATCTTAAACCCTGCGTATAAAAACAAAGGAGTGCTTACCTTACTATCGGTTTTAACAGAGTAACCATCCGATAGATTTTTGTATTTCCCTGAAGAAAAAACTCCCGATACTCCGGCCGACAGATCAATGTTTTTGTCCATAAAGACCATTGCTGCAGGATTAAAATGCATACTCTCTGATCCAAGCTTCATCGCAGTTCCCACATGTCCCATACCTGATTGCTTTGCACTTTGAGCATTAACAAGGTATCCTTCTGCTGCGGCATAAGTTAAGGGCATTATAGCCATACATGCCATTACAATTACATTTCTCATAAATTCTTTTACGTTTATACTTTTTAGTTTTGTGCTTTGACTTTCGAAAAGCGGCGGCAAAGATATATATTGTTTTTATGAGAATTGCACAATTTTACAATAAATGTGCAATACATTTTGAATAATGGCTGATAAAATCGATTTCAAAGTATCTTTTTTTGTAAAATACTAAACCAGATGAAGGCAATGATCCCCTTTAGCATGCTGGAAATACTAATTGCCCACCATACGCTGTTAATGCCCCATCCCAGCGAAATGAAACATATTACCAAAGGAATACGCAGGGTGTTTAGAATGATGCTGACTATAGCGGGTGGAATGGTTCTTCCTGTACCGTAAAACACTCCTTGAGTGGCGATTTCCATCATCATAAACATCATTGAATAACCGTCAATGCGCAGAAAAATGCCTCCGGCTTCATAGGCGGTTTGTTCTGGAACAAACAGTGAAAATAGCTGACTGCCAAAGAATACGAATAGTATCGTTACAAAAATCCCAATGATCGCAAGGATTTTGAGCGTGCTGTGGTAAGCTTTTATAACGCGTCCTTTCTTTTGAGCTGCGTAGTTTTGAGCTACAAATGCACTTAGTGCAGTACTGAAACCTTGTGAAGTATTCCAGGCTAGAGCTTCAATCTGTCCGCCTCCCGTGAGCGTCATCACTCCGATATGTCCTCCACAGGCTGAAGCAGTTCGTGCAAGAAATAAATTAATAAAGGAAAATAAGGTATTCAAAAGTGCTACAGGGAGTCCAAGTTTAAAGATATGTTTTGTGATTGTGCCGTTTAGCGGAGTGAAAAACTGAAATCCTCCGAAAAGTTTACTTCGCTTTTTTAGCTGATATACAAATAGCATGCAGACGGTGGCCTGAGAAATCCAGGTAGCCCATGCTGCTCCTCTGACTCCATAATCAAATCCGAAAATCAGAAGCGGGTCAAGTAACATGTTTATAATAAGACCGCAACCATTGATGTAAAAAGGAATTTTACTTTGTCCCGCGGCATTATGAATTCCGGTAAAAGCAGCCGATAGAAAGATGAAAGGGAATGCACTGGCTACAATTTGCAAATATTGAGTGGCTTTTAATGTGATGGAGGATTCCATCTTATAGATACCTACGATGGAACTGGAAAAAGTGAACATGATTCCTCCAAGCAGTAAAGATAGAATGAGCGCGATGGTAAGGTTGTGTGATGAATATGAGCGTGCGCCTTCTTCATCACGCGAACCTATTTTCTGTCCGACGCTCACTTCAGCTCCAACTTTATTCAGTAATGAGATAGAATTGGCCATCCATGTAAGGATGCCAACAGCTCCGATGGCAGCAACATCCTTGCTGCTGAGATGTCCGACCCATGCCATATCTGTCAGGCTATAAGCCATTTGGATAAATGATGTACCCATGATTGGCAAGGCCAAATTGAAAAGTTGTCTTTGGATAGGGCCTTTAGTTAGATTCTTTGCTCCTTGAACATGCATACATTCATATTATTGCGACAGTGAGAAGCGGAAGCTAATGCCGTAGTTGGAGTTCGATGTCGGATAAGAAGAGCTTGATATCAGAGGTGTATTCATTTGAATATCATAGAATGCACGAACTGTTAGGGCCCGGCTTAGTCCATAATCGGCTGAGAACTGGATTGTTTTAGCTACATTACCGCTGGTTGCTTGTGTATAGCTATCAGTAATCTTTCGGATGAGCGACTGCATCTTGTTGTAAGAAAAGTCTAAACGAACCGTCAGATCATTACTGAAATTATTGGTTTTCTTCATCTTTAATACTCTATTGAACTCAGTCATCTTATATCCCAATCCGACAGTAATCTTTCTTGATAACGCTTCAACTATGTTGTAAGAAGTTGCATTGAGACTCAGATTACGCGTTGTTGTGTAATCGCCGCGCAGTGTTACATTATTCAATAGCGTGGCATCAACGCCGAACAACGGACTGAAGCTTTCTGTGATATTGACCGAAGAAATGGAATATTGAGAAGAGGGTATCGGATAATCATTGAGTGTAGCTTTGATATATCCTAAATCATCTAGTCCGGCACTAACCCAGTTTAGGTAAGAGGTGTAAGAGCCTACGGAGTATGAACAACGATATTGGTGACTTAAAATCAGGCTTTTGAGATGTTGTCTGATGGCCGGAATACGAATAAGTCCATCAAAAGTAACGCGCCAGTTCGGAAGCATACTTTTAAGTGAAGGAAATGCGCTGAGGCCAACCTTATTGACGTCCTTTCCTGTATAAGCTGCGATAAATGCAGGGATCATGACATCGGCAGAATTGCGGCTTACTCCGTAGGTATTGTCAGATCCCGGATCATAAAGTTTTCCACCCAATCCTTGTTCGTGAATAAATCCTTTATCAGGATATCCGAGAGTTGAATATTTTTGTTCAAGTCGTTGGGCTATGATTTCACGATTGGCAATAAATTTGTCGAACGCTTTGGATGCGTAGTTGTTATTGGCATTTCCACTACCACTTAGTGCGCTTCCGATAGCAATCGTCGTCATGGTGAAGTTGCCCCCTAATTGTTCGGGCATTCCTGAATACATGAACTGGACGTCCGTACTTCGTGTGTCGTTACGAAGTGCAGTCAGGTTGATTTTCAATCCGGGAATAGGCTCGAGATCGGCTTGAACATTGAGATTTTTTGTATTATTGATTACTGCCGGTGCCAAATTACTTTCTGTACTTTCAATTAGCCAGCCTTTGTTATAGGCTTCATCAATATACTTGCGGCTTACGTTTCCGAAAGCAAAGCCTACACCGGGAGTAAGACCATATGTGGTATGTCCCTGACCCAGCATATCTCCAATCTCGGGACGGAATCCGGGAAGCATCATTCCCGCTGTGTTCGAGAATTGGATATTCACACGACGAAGCATCATCAGAAATCGTGTACTATACTCGATAGCGTTGTTTGTCATATCCTCCTTAGGCGAAGCTCCCGGAGTAATAGTCAGTTTCAGATGGGCTGTATCTTTAGTTGTAATCAATACTTCAGTGACATTGATAGGCTTATACTTTATGGAATAGAGTTTTCCATTAGCACCTCTGGCGGTGATATAAACTTTGTTTGTATACATGCCATGCCTTACAATTGTACCACTGTCTTTGTTCAGTACGATTTCTTTCTCAAATTTTTTCTTTTCAAGCTTTCTGGGTTGATTATTATTGTCATTACGCGAATTAGCATTTGCTGTGTTTAAATTGCCGACTTTCTGATTTATCTTCTTAAGGAAGTTGACTTTATTATACAGAGATATAAAATTGAGATTACTTTGTATTTGAAATTGACGTTGATTTTTGATTGTATTGCCGATTTCGATACTTGAGTTTGTTGATGTGGCTCCACGATCCCAGTTATATGTCGCATTGTAGTTGATAGAGTTGTTTGTCCAATCTAAAATAGGGATAAACTGTGTAGGCAACTGCCATGTGACAGTAAACGTCTGATCGTATTTTAGTGGAGTTCCCAAATCGGCAATGCTTTGCTTGATGGAATCTTTCCATAGTTTGTATGAATCAGGATCCAGTTTCTTGTTCACTTGCACATACGGAGCATCAATACGGGCATTCGTTCCGGATGTGAAATGAATATTCACACTGTTGGTGATTGCCCAGTTCAAACTGAAAGCCCGGTCCCAATAAAAATTCTCACTGAATGTAACGGGAATATCATTCTTTACGCCTGTCTCGGCCTCTGTAAGATCGCGGAGCTTAAGTTCGTAATAGTTGCGCATCATGGCCGTCTGAAAACTGATTGACGGGGCAGGATTGAGTGAGAACTGCTTGATATACCTCGTGTAGCCATTGTTCTTTTTTATTTTTTTGAATGGCTGAAAAGGGGTTATATATGGCGTATAATTATAAGCCATATTTGCTCTTGTATCTTGTGTACTTTCATATTCGGTTTCAGGATTCTTATTATCCGTTATGCTGTGCGAATATCCGAAAGTAAAGTTCGCCGGATCATAAGGCATCGGCGTTTTACTCTTGATATTGACCCGGACATTATTGAAAGATACACTTTTGATCGTCGATTGTGTGCGGGAGTAGCTGCGTATAGAGTCTTGTTCCGTTTTTGTATCGACAGAATTTAATGCATCTTTTAGTGTTATATCCTGATCCAACGGATTGTATTTCGGGTCAGTAATCTCTTTTGAGTATGAGTAATAGAACGGAATATTGACTTTCGCTTTTTCAGGGAATATACGTCCCAAATCAAGATTTGTTGCTACGCTATACTGCTTAAAATCTTCCATGCGCCGTTCTGTCAATGATTGATCCAGAGATCCGAATCCGGCTGTTTCTACTTGTCCGGCTGCGTTCACTGTGCCCCAATCAGAAAGAGCTACATTGAGATTTGCTTTGGCAGCCCAACCACCACCGTCGTTGAAATCTGTAAGTCTCAATTCATTGACCCATACTTCGCCACTTTTTTTATCCTTGGAGTTGTTGCGTATACCAATCATGATAGCTTTGACTTCGGACAGACTCGGGTTACCGATAATACTGATTTTGTTTAATGAGTTGTCCGGATCATATTCCGAATAGACATTGGCAAAACTTACTCCGTTTTGACCTTCGCGCTTGGCTCTGTTTCTGTTTAATTTTAAGTTTGTTAGCACAGCTAGCTTAAAATTCAGAAGATTTTCTGCCGGCCAAACAGTCTCTGAAGTGAACATGCCATTGAGCGGGGTCAACTGCAACGGTACTTCGTATTCGTAATAATTGTTCTTATAGTCGGATCCCAAACGAATAAATACCGATAATTCTCCGTTTGCCAAATTTGTAATATTGTCTTGAAATGCTTCAGCATGGGTGAACAATTGAATGCGTTTGTATTGGCGCAAGTCATAGTTTGTGTTCTTATAAATAGCACATGCATCCAGTGGACACAAGTCTGCGACCTTCAATGAAAGTGATTGTTCGTTCTCCTGACGTATTTGAGGCTGACTTGGATCGAGTACACGTGTAACTCCAGGAGGCAGGACGTAGTTCACAGGCTTGCGGTCGCTGTTCTCTTCGATGTTGACAGTTGATACATCCAGCGTCGCCTTGGCTGCCGGCGGCATTTTAGGATTTGACAAGTCTTGTTCATATGTACGCCATTCGCCCCTTACCAGCTGTAGAGTACCAAAACGTAAAACAACAGGCTGTTTGAAAT
>JAQWBH010000396.1 GCA_028707405.1 Parabacteroides sp.
ATAGAAATGATTCAGCATAGAGGTTCTTTACTAGCGTTGATGGATAGTTGGTAAAATAATTATTGAAGGGGAGACGCAATTGCAAATTAATGATCCAGTATTAAAATTAATAAAAGAGTATCGTCTTGACTTTAATGTATATATTTAGACATTCCCAATTTAAGTCGAAATGCAAGATATGATTTTTTTGTTTTACCAAAAGGAATAACTTATGAAAAGTTTAGCAAGAGTCCATTGATGCTTATGTACAGGTTTGCAGGTTTGGGGATTTTTAACAATCCAAATGAAGGTCACAACATAATTCTTGATGCTGAGATAAAGGAATATAAAAGTGTTGGTGCTAATGATGTATTCGTAAGAATTGTTGAAGACCCATCAAACCTTGCAATGGCCAGTTCTAATAGCAAAAAGCAGATATTTAAAGAGATAAGTGAACAATATACTATAATCATCAATGATCCGAACGATATTTATAATAAGTTAGCCTATAAACCAGTTATCATGTTTGATGAAGATGGGAATATGATGAAACCTAGGTTGCTAAAAGATATGCATGAAGAGGAAATAGAATTCAAACCATCAGAAGAGCTGAAGATCTGGGATTAGAGGCTTTAGAGTGGGCTACTAGATAGGTTGTCCAACATTGTCAGTAACACGCCAATTTCGGCAAAACCGCAAATGAATCTTCGGGGTTTTGCAATGCTTGTATCCAAAGGTCTTTAGTTCCGGGCACCAAAAAATTAACTTATTTAGCGTTGTGGTTTAATGGTTACAGCCTTCGAAAAATGCTATAGTACAACAACCATTACTATCATCGCTATTTCCGTTCCACCGCTAGCAAAAAACAACGAAGGAGATTATAAGTGTGGGAGATTCGCTGTCAATTATTGATTTTATAGTGGACAACAAGTTTGGTACCTTGCTGTCTATTGCTATTGTATTGATAGTTGCGGCACTCCTCGTGCTCTTACATGAATACAAAGAACAGGTTCGCTCTTATGTTTTTCATAGACGAAACCGTGGACATTTCGCATTTTTTCTGTTGTATATGGCCTCGATATTGATATTGGCGAAGTATTCAACCTTGCCCATCAGCGCTCTTCTAATACTGTCCATTTTGAACGCTATTTACTTTGTTCTCTGCATCATCGGCATAAAGAAACCTCTGGGATTGGCAGGAATCAAACTCAAACAGTATCAGAAAAGAATAAACGCTGGACTTGCGCTGGAAAGCAAGGATTTTTTCGAATCGAAGCACTGGTATTTGATTGATTCTATTGATAAGGTTCGCTTTATGCAGCTCCAGTCACAGTACTATGCTGCAGTTGGGAAGAACAAAGAGGGTTTTTATGGCATTTCGTCTGTATCAGATAGGCTTCTTTATAAAAAGGAACAGGAAGATTTCCTTGAAGAAAAAGCACGTTTCCTATATGAAATGGGAGATCTTGCTGCACTTAAGGAAGTACTTGATTTACTTGAAAGTGACAAGTATAAATCTCAGAATCCAAGCCTCTGGGCGATGAAAGCTTTAATTGAAGAGCAACGAGGAGATCTTGATGCCGCATTTTCAATGGTGGAAACGGCGAAAGCCAAACTTGAGAGAAACGACGCTTCTCATGAAATGAAAGCGCGTGCGTTAAACGATTTTGGAAGAATTCAATTGTTGCGTGGGAACAAGACGGAAGCTTATCACTATTACAAGCAGGCTTTCAAAGAGATTACTAGTGAGGCAAACATTTATTCACGCCTTTTACACGTACTTGCGTCAAACGTTATTGCTGGTGCTACCTTCATCGAGCCCAAAGCAGTCCGTTACTATCTGAATGAGTATAAAAAACATTTGGACCTGACTTCTGTTGATAACATAATTCAGTATAACAACTGTGAGATTACTTATTATAGGCAGATTGGAGACGCAAAAAAGGAATTCAAGGCAATAAAAGACGGTTACTATAAACTTGCATCTAAACTTGATCCGGAAACAAAAGCCTTATTCCAAGCTTCAACGTTCAGAATGGTGATGAACGGCAGATTCCAGTATAATTGGTTCGTCTCGGAAATCGAAAGCAGTATCGATTCTTATTTCACATTGCCGTTAAAAGAAAAGCTGGCTGTGTTTAAAGAATTCACAGGAATACTACAACAGGAAGAGTTCAGATATGTCAGAGACCAAGAGCCGTTCAAGGGTCTGATAGACAGAATATTTGAATACTACAGAAAACAGGGGATTGCTGATATTGATTCCATCATTGATTCGCTTGACAGGCATGAAATCTATTCGTACCATCGTTTTACGCTTGACAAGCTAGGAATCCTGAAACTGCTCGACAGAGAGAAACATATAGAGAATAGTGAGTCCGTATATTTAGATCTTTATAAAACCGTGTATGATGCAGGACTCCATATCACGGCAACTAATGTCCTATTTGTATATATCGATGAATGCGCTAACCCGAACAATGTACTATTATTGTTCAATCCATTTCAGCCTCCAATAACCTATCAGAGTTTTTTGGAGAGCATTCCGTTACCACCACCTCCGGATGTATTGGAAGACGGCATTCATTTGAACTATTTCCATGTAGGTTTTAATCCACATGTATGTGTCGTGCCACTGCATCGTGATAAAATCGAAAAACACATAGGAACCATTATTACTGAGTATCATAAATGGCAGAATCATCCGATAAAATATGAGTTCAGTTTACACATTGCGCATTTTCTTGTTTGCCTCGATAGAGTAGAGGAGGCGGAGCCATTTTACCGGTTCTTTGTAGATAGCAAGGTATCAATTAACCAATTTGCTGCATGGATGCGGGATGAGTATGAAGAATTGTCGATGCTGTTCGATGGAAAGACAGTGTCCCCTACAAAAACAGATTCAGGCAAAAAATAATACAAATTCGCCACCTCATTATTTTTTTTAACCCTGGAACACTCCCATACGCTATTACATCGAAAGGAGACTCTATCCAATGATCATACTAGTCACCGGCGGTGCCGGATATATAGGCTCACACACCTGTGTGGCTTTGCTGGAAGCAGGGCATACGGTAATTGTTGCCGATAATCTTTGCAACAGTATATGGTGAGAATGAAGTTCCGTTTATCGAAACCATGCCGCTACTGCCAACCACTAATCCTTATGGTGAAACAAAGGCCATGAGTGAACGGATTCTTACTGATGTCGCTGAAGCAAATCCTGATTGGTCGGTAGCTCTTTTGCGGTACTTTAATCCGGTGGGAACTCATGAGAGTGGTTTAATTGGTGAAGCGCCTACAGGTATTCCCAACAATCTTATGCCCTATATTACCCAGGTAGCAAAAGGCAAACTGGAGAAATTAAGAGTATTCGGTAATGACTATCCTACTGTAGATGGGACAGGTGTTAGAGATTATATCCATGTGATGGATCTAGCTGAGGGACACGTGGCAGCGCTGGATAAACTGACAGCGGGTGTACATATTTATAATCTGGGTACCGGGCAGGGTACGAGTGTATTGCAGTTATTGAGGGCTTTTGAGGAAGCAAATGGTCTTAAAGTACTTTATGAAATCGTGGACCGCAGGCCTGGGGATATAGCCGAATGTTATGCCGATGCCAGTAAAGCTGAAAGAGAACTGGGCTGGAAGGCCAAGCGCGATATTATAGATATGTGCCGGGATGCCTGGCGATTTGAGAAAAATGAACAGTCAATAACGGATGATGCACCCTAAACATGAAGGAAGCCGCAGGCCAGAGAACTACTGGGGTATGACTCCGATTGGAGCTTCGAATGGGGGATTGAGGATGCGATTGAGTGGTTTCGGGAGAATTTGTGGGACGTTAAGCGTTAGGTTCTTGAATAATAGAGAAGCATTGAATTACTTGGTTGCTGGGAAATTAGATGAGCCGTGGGAGCATGTAGGGAGTAATGATAAGAGCGATTAAAAAGCCGGATATAAACAAATAGGCAAAAATTTAGGGTTTTATGCATTGAATTGAACAAAAAGAAAACAAACTATACTTACTAATACTGGTTTCCCAAATTGGAAAAACAGTCTCTACTAAATTTTACTTACGGATAATGTTATATAAGGAGATAGTTGTATGGATAAAATAATACCTACATTTGAAGTTTCACTCCTAGAACCGGCATTTAGTTCTTCGATTGAATTAGCGGAAATAGGTATTGATTCATTGATAGATAATGGCATCCTCAAGAACATCCCAATAGTGAGTTTATTGGTCGGGATTGGAAAAACGGCACAAAACATTCATGATCGTAACTTACTAAAACAAACGTTGAACTTCATCAAAGCATTTAATGACAGATACATAAGTGAAGAAAAACTACGTAAATATAGGAATGCTATTAATAAAAACCCCAAG
>JAQWBH010000397.1 GCA_028707405.1 Parabacteroides sp.
TTCACGATACAAAAATAGTGATAATTATAGAGTCGGAAAAATTTTTATAAAATTATTTGCGAAATATTTTGCGGGAAAACAAAAAGAGTCTATCTTTGCATCACTTTTTCAGAAAGCAACCTCCAGGAGCGGAAAGGGACACTGAAAAGGAAGTTAAAAAATTAGGGCGATTAGCTCAGCTGGTTCAGAGCGCCTGCCTTACAAGCAGGATGTCGGCGGTTCGAATCCGTCATCGCCCACCCGATTGCACAAACGGTTTCAGGAAATTTCTTGAAACCGTTTTTTTATTGATGTACACACAAGTAGCGAAAAAACAATTGATCAGGCTATTGCCACAGGATTTCTTTGTTTACTTAATTCATATTATTTGTGAGCGATGGGATCAGGATTTCCGTCAGGGTCTCCTATCACATATCCATCGGTTTGAATACTTCCCAATAACAAAAGTCCGCAAACGTGTGGTGTTGCCATGGATGTTCCGCTCAAGGTGGCATATGATCCGCCTTTGTAGGTTGAGTAAATGTAAGAACCGGGAGCACAATAATCGATGGGGGGATTGGCAAAATTGCTGTACGATGCCCACAAATCGCCTGTTCCCATAGCAGAAATGGTGTAAATATTAGTGCCGTTTACACGAGCAGGCGAACAATTATTTGTATTCTGCGATTCGTTTCCGGCAGCAATAGCTACTTTTACACCTTTAGCTGCCAGATTTGATACGGCTTGATCAATCGGATCATAAGCTCCACCGCCTAAGCTAAAGTTGGCAGCATCTCCTACTTTTGCATTGGCTGCAACATAATTGATACCTGCGATTATCTGAGAGTATGTACCCGAACCCTTTCTGTTAAGTACTTTGATAGGGACCACGGTTGCTCCGGCGGCTACGCCAATTACACCAATTGAATTGTCTATTGCGGCAACTATTCCTGCGCAGTGTGTGCCGTGCCCATTATCATCATCGGGAAGTGCCGATGGAAGGATAAAATTTTTTCCGTTTGTTTTATCAACATTCAGATCTGCATGATCCAAATCGATACCTGTATCGATAATCCAAGCAGTTTTTCCAGTACCATCAGAGGATCCACCCACGCGGGCGATTCCCCAGGGTGTTGACTCTGCAGGAGGAACACGTACTGGTTTTGCCAATGCCGAAGGTAATCCGTAAGTTACAATCATGTCGGGGTATACTCCGGCAACATTCTCATTTGCCGAAAGTTTAGAGGCCTCAATAGCAGACAATTTGATGGCAATGCCCCTTAATGCACTTCCGTAAACTTGTTCCGGCTCACGAAGAGAGATATTTGATTCATTCAGAATAGAACGTGTAGCTTGCATAACTACTTCCGGTGCTGCAAATCCATCGGTTTTTGCAGAACGTAAAGTGCCCTGATCCTTGAAAATAACAATATACTGTCCATTAATGATTTGTGAAGTGAATCCTTTTCTGATAACTGCTTCGTTCAGGTTCTCCTGAACTTCATTGTTTTGGCAAGAAAATAATGTGATGGCCGCCAAAAATGCCAGAAGTGACAACTTTTTCATTTTCTAGATTAATTTAATAATTATCAATAGTTAACGATAACTTGGTTTTGTATTAAAATCTATACAAATATAATAGGAAAAAGTAAAAATTGTTCTTTTTATTCAAGAAATATTAAGAGAATATTGAAGATATTTTTTCTATTATCCAATCTTTAAAGTCGATTTTATCAAGATCCGCCGGTATAAGGATTAATGATGAATTAATCAGGAAATTCGATCTGGAATCGGCTACCTTGACTGTCTGACTGCACCGATATTTTTCCCCTGTGACGAATTACTATTTGTCGGCAAAGGCTCAACCCAATGCCGGAACCATTGGCTTTCGTGGAATAAAATGGAATAAAAATCTTATCCAGCGCTTCCGGAGCTATTCCCTGTCCGTTATCAGACACCGTTATTTGTACACTGCTTCCAATTCGCTCAGCCCGCAATTCAATTTTGGGTGCAACCATCCCTTCGCACGCCTCCTTTGCATTTTTCAACAGATTCAGCAGCAGCTGCTCCACCATGCTTTTGTCGGCATTGAGAATCAGTTGTTCCGGATACACTTTTGCAACAACAGATTCAGCGCGAAAAGAATATCTTCGTTGTCATCAACAATTCATATTTTGCCTTGCTTTTGCATTAAATGAAAATTATTGTTTCATATTTATTTTCCAAAATCAAACCATGGAATAACTGAACCAACTGAACGTTGTTGATATTCTGAACCACCATACACAAGTATCTTGCTCAGATTATCATATTCTGCCAGATTCTCAAAATAATTCAGACCTTTGAACAAATCAGGCATGATTGTCTCCGTAGCTTTAATTTCTACAACTTCTAAACTCTTTGACTTTTGTATAAGAAGATCAACCTCATTGCCGTTGGTATCACGCCAAAACCACACCTCGCTTTGCAAAACATTTTTATGATAAATTCGCTTGATGTACTCGGACACCATCATATTTTCAAACAAGGCTCCTTTTACAGATTGATTTAACAGGTCGTTTGAATCATTGATTTTCAATAAATACGCCAACAGACCTGTATCATAGAAATATAGCTTAGGCGATTTTATTATCCTTTTTGAAAAGTTTTTGTGAAAAGGATTTAAAAGAAAAACAATATAACTGCTTTCTAAAGCTGACAACCATGCTTTAGCTGTCGGTTGCGAAATTCCGCACTCATTTGCAAGTGCATTTAAATTAAGAAGTTGTCCTGCCCGGGTTGCACATAATGCAATAAATCTATTGAACGAATGCATATCTTTAATTGCAATCAGTTCACTAACATCTCGCTGTATATATGTTTGCAGATAATTTGAATAAAATATATTTGGTTCAATATCTCTGTCGTAAATCGCAGGATAAAACCCTTTAATCATTACTTCAGCATAATTTTCCTGCAGCCAATCAACAGATTTTAGCTCTTGAAAATCAAAAGGAAATAGTTTGAAAATAGCTACTCTACCGGCTAAACTTTGCGTAATGCTGTTCATCAGGTGAAAGTTCTGAGATCCCGAAAGAAAAAATTGTCCCATCATCCCACTTTCATCAACTATTGTTTGCAAATAAGAAAATAGTGATGGCACTCTTTGTATTTCATCAAATATTATTTTCTCATTATACTTTTTGAGAAAACCATTCGGATCTGTTTCAGCAAACGATCTCATATCCGGATTTTCCAAAGAAACATACTCGTAATCCGGGAACATAGATTTAAGCAATGTAGTTTTACCCGATTGCCTGGGACCTGTAACAGCAATAATTGGATATTTACTAATAATTTTCCTTATTGAATTTGATATAACACGATTTACAATCATTTTCTCTAATTATTAAGCATTTAATTCAACAAAGTTAATAATAATTTTGAAATATCCAAGTGACAACTTTGAAATATCATAGTCTAAACTTTGAAAAAACACGACTCCAACTTTGAAATATCATATTTCTTTTAAATCATTTTCCAAAGATATGTAAAATAACCAATGAATGTGTGTGCGAAAACGAACCTATTTTGTGCGAAAACGAACAAAACTAAAAGAGACATAATTCTACAAAAACCATATATATCAAGCACATACATGTTTGGCACACACTTTGTCAATATAAAAGCAGGAATATACTAATAAATGAAACATATAATCGTACTTTTCTTTATTTCATTTTTTATAGGGCAATCCACAGCGCAGGACACACTTCGTCTTAACCTGGACGAAGCGGTCGCGCTTGCCCGAAATCAATCGCCACAAGCAGTGGCCGCCAGTCATCAATATCGCGCTTCCTACTGGAACTGGCGCTCACATAAAGCCAATTACCTACCCAGTGTAACACTTCTTAATACCTACTCTACTCTAAATCGCTCAATCAGTTCGGTTACCCTGCCCGATGGAAGCGATAGTTTTATTCATCGCAATCAGTTGCTAAATGATGGGGCAATTACTATTAATCAAAATGTCACTCTCCTAGGAGGTAGCATTTTTGTGAGAACGGGACTTCAGCGACTTGATCTTTTTTCAGACAATACACTATCTTATAAATCAACACCTGTAGTCATTGGATATTCACAAAATCTATTGGGATACAATTATCTTAAATGGAATAAGGAAATAGAACCCATACGATATTTACAAGCCCAAAAAGCCTACACCGAAACACAAGAACTCGTAGCCGCCACGGCAGCCATGAAATTTCATCAACTTGCACTTGCACAAAACAACTGGCAATCGGCAGCCTATAATTATGCAGCAGCAGACACGCTGTATCAGTATGCTGAAGGTCGTTATAAAATAGGTACCATCACAGAAAACGAGATGCTGCAACTGGAAATT
>JAQWBH010000398.1 GCA_028707405.1 Parabacteroides sp.
TTTTGTTGATACCTTAATTTTACTACAAAAAAGAGGAGAATTCCTTATTTTTAGGCACTTTTTTGAGAGTTATTTATGGGAAAGCTACACTTTTGAGTCTCTGAGGATAATTCTGCGGAAACTCAAGATACAGGCATCTTGACAAATGTTTTTTAATATGGATAATCTATAGATATAAGTAACATTTTGAGACATCCGGTAATTTCGAAATATCCTTTATAAAGTCAAATTTAAAGCATTTCTAGGAGGAGCTATATAATGAAGAAACCATTGGCGATTATGCTCATGATACTATTAATAGTTTCGATAGGTATGTTGTTTTTAATCACAGCATGCAAAGATTCTTCGAAAAAAAGGATAGCTTTTAACTATTTTGTAAAATCAGCTACTGAGGAAAAAGAAGATGGCTGGGTTTACTTTTTTAATTATGAATATACTTTAGACAATAATGGACAATTAGAAAAAGCCTACTACAATTTTGGCGGAGACAATCTAAAACACAAGCATATTGAAGGTCTTGATATACCTATAATTGATGAACAGACAGGCCGTATAATAGATTATGCTACAAGTTCCTTTCCTTATTTACTTTTAAATCAGGATATTAAACCCGACTTACTGGAAATTCAAAGGTTTTTTTTCATGAAGCAATTTGTAGTTCCCATAGAGATGGCCGATTTAGAAGAACTGGTTCTAAAAACAATTAATAAAGAGGAAGTTTTAGAACTATTTAACGAGGCAATTGGAAAAGATAGACTAACCCAAGGGAATTATGCACATATACCCGGAGCTGATATCAAGCAGGAGGAAATACTAAGCGGATATCAATGGCAAGTTGGATATTTCATTTCTTACGGAAATATCGTTCATATCCGTATTGAACTTATATATGATGAAACGAATTACATTTCCGATTTGGTTGAAAAGAACGAGGCTAATGAATCTCAATTTGAAATATACGAAAATATAATAAATATAGAAAAGGACATTATTGAGAATCAATCTTTCATTTCCGGAATTGAAGGTTACAAAGATTTGTCAATAGGCAATATTCGTTTCGAAAGATTATTCAATTTGCTTGAAGACTTAGAATCAAGGGGATTGAACGTTGATTAATTGTAAAAATATCTATAAAAAATATGGAGTTGAAGAGGTTCTAATAGATTTTTCTTATGATTTCCCTAATACCGGGTTTGTTCTGCTATATGGTGAAAGCGGATGCGGAAAGACAACCTTGTTAAATATTCTTGCAGGCTTAATTGAATTTGACAAGGGCAAGGTCATATTCGGCGATGAAACGTATTATATCCGTGTTAATATGGACAAGGCAAGCGACCATATCGGTTATATAACTCAGGATCCTCATTTTATTGATTACCTGACTGTGATTGATAATCTAAAATTGTGTTCAACAGACGATAAAGAAATTGAAACTATGCTATCAAGGCTTGGACTTTCCGATAAGAAAAACAGTTATCCTCAGAAACTAAGCGGCGGTGAGAAGCAAAGGGTAGCAATCATACAAGCTTTGCTGAGCGGTAAAAGCATCTTATTATTAGATGAACCGACCGCTTCTCTGGATAAAGAAAATAAAATATTAATATTTAAAACTTTAGAAAACTTAAAAAGCAGTAAATTAATTCTGTGCTGCTCGCATGATGATGAAGCGCTTGCATATGCCGACCAAATAGTTGATTTCAATAACTTAGGGAATATTCAAATACCCTTAAGTACGGTTCAGACAGCAAATTCAAATCCGATTGATGCAAAACCGAATAGTGATGCTAGCAAAAGAAAGCTTCAGCCTTTTATGAATAAGCTGTACACTTATCCAAAAAGAGAAAAGAAGTCAAGAAGGCTTCTTATTATTGTTTTTATTTTTGCGTTTTTTGCTTTATGCCTGTGCGACACGCCCCAAAGTAAAACTGAATCAAACATTGAATATGTCTATAAATTAAACCAGTATTATATAATCAGTAAGAATATAAGCGAGAACCTTTTACAGAGATTGTCAAGCGATAAGCACATTGTTGAAGTTAACCTGTTGTATAACCGGTCTGTACCCGACGGAAGGACAACTGAAGAGGATGAAAATATAAAAGTTACTTATAACATGACGGCAAAGACAATACCATTTAATGGCGACGCCTTTCGCCTGTCTGACCGAATTGCATTTGGAAGCTATTTTACAAAAGCAGAGCAAATTATTCTTTCCTTCGAGATGGCTGAATCAATTGGAAATCCCGCAGCTTTGATAGGAGAAACACTCAAGGTGAATATGTACGACGGAAGCTATAATTTTGAAATAGCAGGTGTTTTTAATAAGTTTACCGAAATAGAAAGGCAATATTTATCAGCAAGCGGAATTGACTGGACGGATGGGAGTAAAAACGTATTCTTTATAAATGGGGAGTTCACCAAGAGATATATCAATGATAAAGGTTTCTTTGCACATGGTGATCGATTTTACACAGTATATTTTGATAATTTCAAAAACATGAAAACAAGCTATGAATCGAATATCAAAAACAGAACATCAGACATTCTCGTTTATGCCAGAATCAATAACAGCATATCATCACTTTTTACGATTATGTTTAGTATATTGCTGCCATTTGTGCTGACGGTTATTCCTATCGCGCTGTTATTATATTACCAAACCAGAAAGATAGAGATGTTATATAATAGACACATTTTTTCGGTGTATCAGTATCTCGGATATGCGGTTGATGAAATAAAAAGAAGTTGGGTTATAGGCAGTCTGAAAGAAATACTGCGAGTAGTCGTTATTGCATTGGTTATATCAATCCCGGCGATGATTGTTCTAAACATGATTAATTTAAAAATGATATTTTTACCTTTTCAGATATTCACAGCTAATATTCTTATGATAATTATAATGATTGCACTTGTTTCGGTTTTGAGCATTATTATTTCTCGGAAGACTCTAAAAAAGATTAAAGTCACAGGGTGGTACAGTATTTTGCTAAAGCATCGGGATTTAATATAACTATTCTGAGGCGGTAATATGATTGAATTAAAGGGAATTTCAAAAATTTACGACAGAAAAGTTTTGGATGATTTCAGTTACCGGTTTGAGCAGGGAAAAATCTATGTTATAAAAGGTGTGAGCGGAACCGGTAAAACGACGCTGCTCAATATTTTGGGTGGGCTTGATTTCGATTTCGAAGGCGAGTTTGTTTTTTATTCTGATTCCGTAAAGGGTTTACAGAAGAACGAAAAAGAGTCGTTCAGAGCAAAAATAGGATATATATTTCAAAACAGCCTTTTATTATCAAAGCTATCTATAATGGAAAACCTGCTTTTCATTAGAAATGATGAGGCAACTATAAAATATTATGCGGATAAATTCCATGTATCAAGTCTTTTGTCAAAATATCCGGAGCAATTGTCGGGCGGGGAAAGGCAGAGAATCTCAATAATCCGTGCGCTGCTTGGAAGTCCGAAGCTAATTCTTGCTGATGAACCGACAGCCTCGCTGGATCATAAAAACTCCGAAAAGATTGCCGAAGCAATTAAAGAGATCAGCAGTGCTGAAAATATTGTAATTATTGCAACGCACGAAAAGTGCTTTGATGATGTGGCAGATGAAATAATACATCTGGAATATGGGAAAGCAGGCTCCGTTATAAAAAAGGGAAGGGCAACAAGTGAGTCTGGAGGTAGGTCCTTGGCAAAAAGGGGTAAAGAAAAGGATAGAAACACAACTTCAATTTTAAAATATGTGTATCGGAGAAATAAAGATAAATATAAGCTCCTAAGACTTTTACCTGCTGCTGTTATTATGACATTTCTTCTGTTCTGCATTTCCGCTCAAAATAACATACAAAAGGAATACTCAAGAAAGATATATGAAAAGTATCCCTTTAATGTGTTCGTTCTGTCAAATGGTACATATGAGTTATTGAAGGATTCATACAGTTTTACACTATATGAAAATTACACGATAGATGAAGAAGGCGTTTCGTGTTACCCCTTATTTGAAAAAGAAAACAGTGGACTCAGTTTCGGGCAAGTGATAGAACATGGTCGGTTTCCTGAAAAAGAAAATGAAGTTATCGTAAGCAGAGAATACGTAAAGAACCGAATGAATACACAAGAATACGAAAGATGCGTAGGCGAAGATATAAACATTGGAGGACATATATTCATCGTTTCTGCGATTATGTCAGACTTATCACAAGGTGAAGATTTGAGTTTAGTATACTACAACAATTATTACAAGATAAAAGGTCCGAGTGCTGTCTTTATACCATATGATACAATTAAAAAAATTGGTTATAAAGTTGAGTCTCCGGTGAAAATGGTGAGATTAGATGATTTATATGAT
>JAQWBH010000069.1 GCA_028707405.1 Parabacteroides sp.
GGTAAGGCCGATGTTTGTAAAAGAGATCATGCGTAACGGGAAGTGTGTACAAAAGTTTGAAACGGAAGTGGTAAAGGATTCTATCTGCAAACAGACTACTTTAGCTATTATTCGGGGCATGTTGGAAAATGTAGTTGAGAAAGGTACCGGTAAGGCGGTTCACTCGGATGTTGTCAGAATCGCAGGCAAAACAGGAACAGCACAGATTGCGCAAGGTGGCGTTTACAGGTCTGCAGGTCATCAAGTGGCATTTTGTGGTTATTTTCCGGCCGAAGATCCGCGATATACTTGCATCGTTGTTATTCGTCAGCCAAGTATCGGCTATCCTTCGGGAGGTACCATGTCGGGTGCTGTTGTAAAAAGTATTGCGGAAAAAATATATTCAAACTTTATGCCATATGACGTAAGAACAATGGCGAGAGACTCTGCGGCTGTATTATATCCGTTACCCAAAGCCGGTAATCGAAATGCACTGGAAGCTGTGTTGGCAAAGCTTAAAGTCGGTATAGACTTGGATAGTTTGAAAAGTGGATGGGTGATGGGAGAGCGTATTGAAGGGCGAGATTCTGTACGTCTGAAAAATTTGGATTTAAGAAAAGATTTGGTTCCGAATGTAGTAGGCATGGGAGCCAAAGATGCTGTATATTTAATGGAAAAGGCCGGATTGCGTGTGTCTTTGGATGGATTGGGAAGTGTCTCTTCGCAGTCGATAGTGCCGGGAACACGGGTTCTAAAAGGACAAACAGTACGGTTAATACTAAACTGATAAGAAATAGTTGTGTATATGGAATTACAGACACTTTTAACTTCAATAGAAGCATTAGAAATCAAAGGAGATATCGGTATAGATATAACCGGTATTGAATCTGATTCACGTAAGGTGGCAAAAGGTATCCTTTTTGTTGCCGTCAGAGGAACTGTTGTGGACGGACATACATTTATTAATATGGCTGTCGAGAATGGTGCAGTTGCCATTGTTTGTGAGGAAATGCCGGAAAAGGCTGATTTAATGGGGAATTTGACATTTGTTCGTGTGAAAGATTCTGCTTTTGCATTGGGTATGATGTTATCGTCCTGGTATGGTAATCCTTCTCAACAGTTGGTGTTGGTTGGTGTTACGGGGACAAATGGCAAGACTACAATTGCTACATTATTATATGATATGTTTCGCAAGTTGGGTCATAAGGCCGGGCTCCTATCAACTGTTTGCAACTACATAGACGGCAAGCCTGTCCCGACAGATCATACTACGCCGGATCCAATTACGCTTCATCGATTAATTGCTCAGATGAAAAAAGAAGAGTGCGAATATGTTTTTATGGAAGTCAGTTCTCACTCAATTGATCAAAAACGAATTAGTGGTTTGCATTTTGATGGGGGTATTTTTACGAACTTAACACGTGATCATTTGGATTATCACAAAACGGTAGAAAACTATCTGAAGGCGAAAAAAAAGTTTTTTGATGACCTTCCATCGTCTGCGTTTGCATTGACTAATGCAGATGATAAGTCCGGGCTTGTCATGTTGCAGAATACAACTGCAAGAAAACTGACTTATTCATTGTTGACATTGGCTGATTTCAAAGGTAAAATATTGGAGTCTCATTTTGAAGGGACGGATATGTTGATTAATGGGCGGGAAATATCAACGCGTTTTGTCGGACGTTTTAATGCTTATAATTTGTTGGCTGTTTACGGGGCTGCCGTATCATTAGGACAGAAACCAGACGATGTATTGGTTGTATTGAGTGATCTTCATCCCGTATCCGGACGCTTCCAGACGATTCAGTCTCCTTTGGGTTATACGGCAATTGTTGATTATGCTCATACTCCGGATGCCTTGATAAATGTATTAAATAGTATTCACGGTGTTTTAGAGAGTAAGGGACATGTGATTACAGTAGTAGGTTGCGGGGGTAATCGCGATAAAGGAAAACGCCCGATGATGGCAAAAGAAGCTTCAAAACTGAGCGATCAACTGATTTTGACTTCCGACAATCCTCGTTTTGAAGAACCGGATGATATCATCAAGGATATGCTTGCCGGATTGGATGATACGGATTTAGCGCATACTCTTTGTATTACTGATCGTACTCAGGCAATAAAAACTGCTACTGCAATTGCAAAAAAAGGAGATGTGATACTGGTGGCTGGTAAAGGGCATGAAGATTATCAGGAGATAAAAGGAGTAAAACATCATTTTGATGATCGTGAGAAAATACATGAAATTTTTGATAGACAACTAACAACAAATCATTGACATGCTATATTATCTGTTTAATTATTTGGATCAGTTGGATTTTCCCGGTGCAGGCATGTTTAAGTATGTGTCCTTCCGTTCGGGATTGGCTGTGATATTTTCATTATTTATTTCTACTACTATAGGTCGGAAGATTATTGATAAACTTCAAAGACATCAGATAGGTGAAACCATTCGAAATCTCGGATTGGAAGGGCAGATGGCCAAGAAAGGTACGCCAACGATGGGAGGAATTATCATCATTATTGCCATTCTAATCCCAACGCTACTATGTGCTCGTTTGAATAATGTTTATGTGATGCTGATGCTGATTACTACGGTATGGTTAGGCGGACTCGGTTTTGCAGATGATTATATTAAGGTGTTTAAGAAAGATAAAGAAGGTATGCACGGGCGTTTCAAGATTGTAGGACAAGTAGGTCTGGGCTTGATCGTTGGACTTGTTTTATACCTTAGTCCGGATGTGGTTATCAAAGAGAATATGGAAGTTCGACATGACAATGTGATTCAAGAAGTCAGATATCATCCGGTAGAAACTAAATCGACAAAAACAACTATTCCTTTTGTGAAAAACAACAATTTTGACTATGCGCAGCTTGTTTCTTGGGCTGGAAAATATAAGACTGAAGCAGCATGGCTTGTTTTTGTTTTGATGACCATATTTTTAGTAACAGCTGTATCCAACGGTGCCAATTTAACAGACGGACTGGATGGTTTGGCGGCTGGGACTTCAGCTATAATAGGTGTTGCCTTGGGAATATTGGCCTATATGTCGGCCCATTTTGAATTTGCGTCATTCTTGAATATTATGTTTATTCCGGGGGCTGAAGAACTGGTTGTCTTTGCTTCCGCTTTTATTGGAGCTACAATCGGATTCCTTTGGTACAATTCTTTCCCGGCTCAAGTATTTATGGGCGATACCGGTAGCCTGACATTAGGTGGAATTATTGCAGTGTTCTCCATTATCATACGAAAAGAATTGTTGATTCCCATACTATGTGGTATTTTTTTTGCAGAGAGTTTGTCTGTAATTATTCAGGTTGTATATTTTAAATATACAAAGCGTAGATATGGTGAAGGTCGTCGGGTCTTTAAAATGACACCATTGCATCATCATTTTCAAAAACCCGGGAATGCAGGAATACAGGCTTTGATACAGAAACCATTTAATGTGATCCCTGAATCGAAGATCGTGGTTCGTTTTTGGTTGATCGGCATTATTTTAGCCGTAATTACTATTGTTACGTTAAAGATGAGATAATTAATAGCATAAAGGAGATGAAAAGAATCGTTGTTTTAGGCGCCGGAGAAAGTGGAACAGGTGCTGCTGTATTAGCAAAGGCTAAAGGATTTGATGTGTTTGTTTCGGATTCTTCAACTATAGATCCAAAGTATAAAGAGATGTTGGATTCACATGGTATATGTTGGGAAGAAAAGCAACATACTGAAGCTGATATTTTGAATGCGGGCGAAGTTATTAAAAGTCCGGGTGTGCCTGATAAAGCTCCGATTATTCAGAAGCTGAAAGAGAGGAGTATCCATATAATCTCTGAGATTGAATTTGCCGGACGATATTCAGATTCCAAGATGATTTGTATTACAGGAAGTAATGGAAAGACAACAACTACAATGTTGACTTATCATATTCTAAAACAAGCCGGTCTCGATGTGGGTCTGGCGGGGAATGTGGGAAATAGTCTTGCCCTTCAGGTCGCTGAGTCTCCTCATGCTGTGTACGTTATTGAGTTAAGTAGTTTTCAACTAGATAATATGTACGATTTCAAAGCTGATGTGGCGATAATATTGAATATAACTCCTGATCATTTGGATCGTTATAATTATGTAATGCAAAACTATGTAGATGCAAAATTTAGAATTTTGCAAAATCAGACGGCAGATGACGCATTTATCTTTTGGAACGACGATCCTATCGTTGCGCGTGAGATTGTGAAACGCCATCCGAAAGCAACGCTATATCCGTTTGCTGAAACTCATGAAGAGGGAGTGAAAGGCTATATTGATAATAATAAGATGATACTTGAAACATCGAAAGGAACATTTGCTATGGAAAAAAAGTCATTAGCTTTGAAAGGTGTACATAATTTGTATAATTCCTTTGCGGCAGGAATTGCTGCCAAACTTGTCGATATACAAGATGAGAAAATCAGAGCTTCGTTAAGTGATTTTACCGGTGTTGAACATCGTTTGGAAAATGTGGCCCGCGTAAAAGGAGTGGATTATATTAACGATTCAAAGGCTACAAATGTTAACTCATGCTGGTACGCCTTGCAGAGTATGACAACTCCTCTGGTTTTGATCTTGGGAGGAACGGATAAGGGGAATGACTATTCGGAGATAGAGCAGCTGGTGAAAGAGAAGGTTCATGCATTGATATTCTTAGGAGTTGACAATGCAAAGCTTCATGCTTTCTTTGATGGAAAAGTGCCGGAGATAGAAGACGCTTGCTCTATGGAAGAATGCATTTCTAAAGCTTATAAGCTGGCAAAGAAGGGAGATACCGTTTTGCTGTCGCCTTGTTGTGCAAGTTTCGATCTTTTTAAAAACTATGAAGATCGAGGGGAGCAGTTTAAAGCATGTGTACGGAATTTGTAATAACAAGAAGGAATGGATTTGGCAAATAAATTATTTAAGGGAGACCGGGTAATATGGATTATATTCATGTTCTTGTGTTTGATTTCGGTGCTTGAAGTATTTAGTGCAACAAGTACGATCGCTTATAAGAATGCCAATTATTGGGCTCCTATAGCCCGGCATGGATTTTTTCTTGTGGGAGGTTTTGTGCTTGTTTTGTTACTGCATAATATTCCGTATCGTTTTTTCCCTTTGATTATTCTTTTGCTGCCAGTATCTATAGTGATGCTGCTTGCTGCACCATTTGTAGGCATTGAACTGAATGATGCTCATCGTTGGTTGGATTTGTTTGGAATACAGTTTCAGCCATCTGAATTTGCCAAATTGTCAATTATTGTTTACATTGCATTTCTGATGAGTAAGCGAAACAGATTTACTGATGACCAGATTTTTAAATATATATTGATTGCTCTCGGTATAACATGTGTTTTAATTCTGCCTGAAAATTTCTCGACTGCATTTATGTTGTTTGGAGTAAGTTATCTGTTGATGTTTATAGGTCAGATGCCCATAAAAAAAATGCTTACGTTGGCGGGAGTCATAGTGCTTGCTTTGTGTTTGTTTGTTGGAGGACTGATGACTCTTCAAGATAATGTGCTGGATAAGATCCCCAGAGCTTCAGTTTGGAAAGGGCGTCTTGTCGAACATTTAAGTCACCAAAAAGAGAATGTCGATGAGTCTGGTGTCTATAAGATAACAGATGATAATTATCAAGTTTCTCATGCGAATATGGCTATTGCAAACGGAGGAGTGTTTGGGCAGATGCCAGGACATGGTGAGCAACGGGATTTTTTGCCTCAGGCTTATTCGGATTTCATTTATGCAATCATCATAGAGGAACTAGGCGTAGTAGGCGGTGTCTTTGTTTTGCTATTATACATTATGCTCTTAGTGAGGGTGGCTATGATAGCTCAGCGATGCGATAAGCTTTTCCCGAAGTTCCTCGTTTTGGGTTGTGGCTTGCTTATCGTTATTCAAGCCATATTCAATATGGCGGTGGCTGTTAATTTAATACCGGTCACCGGTCAGCCTATGCCGCTGGTGAGTCGTGGAGGAACATCTACATTGATTTCGTGTGTCTATTTTGGTATTATTTTAAGTGTTAGCCGCTTTGGGGCTAATATGGGTAATGAAGATAACACTTTAGAAGATTCTGATTCCGATCAAGAGACAGAGTCGGCCGCCAGTGAAGAGGGGATAGTAGACAAAAATGTTTTTATGGAGACGAAAGTAGAAACAGGAGGCATTTCTTTAACGGCAGTAAAAAGTTCGAATAAGGAAAAAGAAAAAGCGGAGATATAATTTGGCAGGGTTATTCTTGCCTTTAATGAATAGCAATATGAAGCAGTATAGAATTATTATAAGCGGAGGAGGAACGGGAGGACATATTTTCCCGGCAATTTCTATTGCAAATACTTTTAGAGAGCGTTTCCCTGATGCAGAAATATTGTTTGTTGGTGCTGAAGATCGTATGGAAATGGAAAAAGTTCCGGCAGTCGGTTACCATATTGTTGGATTGCCTGTGAGCGGTTTCGATCGTGCGCATCTAATGAATAATGTAAAAGTGTTGCTTAAACTGTGTAAGAGTCTGCAATTAGCCAAGAAGACAATCCGGGAGTTTCGACCGGATATTGTTGTTGGCGTCGGCGGATATGCCAGTGGTCCTATTTTGTGGATGGCGGCACAGCAAGGAATTCCAACATTAATCCAAGAGCAGAATTCGTACGCAGGTGTTACAAATAAGTTGTTGGCTAAAAAGGCTAAGAAGATTTGCGTTGCTTATGAAGGAATGGATAAGTTTTTCCCTGCGGATAAAATAGTGATGACAGGTAATCCAATCCGGAAAGATTTAGAGGAGGCGCAAGGCAAGAGAGACGAAGCTTTAAAATTCTTCAACCTGTCTCCTGAGAAAAAAACAATTCTTGTTGTAGGAGGTAGTTTGGGGGCACGTACTATTAATCGGAGTATTCAAGGCAGTTTGGATAAGATATATGCTTCGGATGTGCAGGTTATATGGCAGACTGGGCGTTATTATTATCAGGATGCATTGAAACACTTGAAAGCTTATCGCGGTATTCCAATCTGGTGTTCTGATTTTATTACTCGTATGGATTATGCCTATTGTGCAGCTGATTTGGTTATATCACGTGCTGGAGCAGGTTCTATATCAGAGTTGTGCCTTTTGAAAAAGCCTGTTATCTTAGTGCCGTCTCCGAATGTGGCAGAAGATCATCAGACAAAGAACGCTTTGGCACTAAAAAATAAAGATGCAGCGATTATGGTTGCTGATAAAGATGCAGAACAAACGTTGGTTGAACAAGCATTGGATGCAGTTCATAATGATGAATTTCTTGTTTCATTAAGTTCGAATATAGCGAATCTGGCTCAACCTCAAAGCGCAGAACGAATTGTAAATGAGATTGTGAAAATTATTGACAGGAAAATATAAGTACGTATATTTGCGTAACCATTCGCATAGGAATGAAGAAAACTAAATATGGATATAGATAAAATAAGTGCAGTATATTTTGTTGGGGCCGGAGGCATCGGCATGAGTGCTTTGATTCGTTATTTTCTTTCAAAGGGAATAAAGGTCGGCGGATACGATCGAACATCTTCTGAGTTGACTGAGCAGTTGAGAAAAGAGGGCGCCGATATTCATTATGAAGATAATATTGATTTGATTCCGGCAGATTTTACTGACCGTACAATTACGTTAGTTGTTTATACAGCTGCTATACCGGATACTAACTCGGAACTTTCATTCTTCCGAAATCTGGATTTTGTGATGATGAAGCGAGCCAGAGTTTTAGGAGAAATTACTAACCGTTTGAAAAGCTTATGTATAGCAGGAACTCATGGAAAAACGACAACTTCATCAATGATTGCTCATATTTTGAAGCAGTCGCATGTGGACTGCAGCGCGTTTCTGGGTGGAATTCTAAGAAATTACAACAGCAATCTGATGCTTTCTGATAAGAGTGATCTGACGGTCGTTGAGGCGGATGAGTTTGATCGTTCATTTCACTGGCTTAATCCTTATATGGCTGTCATAACTGCCGCTGATCCTGATCATTTGGATATTTATGGTACGGCAGAAGCTTATCGGGAAAGTTTTGAGCATTTCACTTCATTAATCCGTCCCGGTGGTTGTTTGGTGATAAAGAAAGGTATAAATGTAACGCCTCAGTTGCAGGAAAGCGTCACCTTATATACATATGCTTCTACTGAGAATGCTGATTTTCATGCAGAGAATATTCGTGTTGGTAATGGTGAAATCTTTTTCGATTTTGTTGGACCAAAAGTACGTATTGATAATATTCAACTAGGAGTTCCGGTAAAGGTGAATATTGAAAATGGCGTTGCAGCTATTGCTATTGCTTGGCTTAATGGTGCAACTCCTGATGAGATAAAGCAAGGTATGGCTTCATTTATGGGAGCAAAGCGTCGTTTTGAATTTCATTTAAAGACGGATAATGTAGTATTGATAGACGATTATGCTCATCATCCGGAAGAATTGAAAGCCAGTATTCTTTCTGTTCGTGATTTGTATCCACACAGGAAGTTGACGGGTATTTTCCAACCGCATCTATATACTCGGACTCGTGATTTTGCTGCTGATTTTGCTAAAAGTCTTTCTTTGCTTGACGAACTTATACTACTCGATATATACCCGGCCCGCGAGAGACCGATTGCGGGTGTGACGTCGAAAATTATTTTCGATGCGGTAACGATTCCTGCCAAGAAATTAATTAAAAAGGAGGAATTGTTGAAACTTATATCAACAGAAAAAGATAAGTTAGATATAGTATTAATGGTTGGAGCCGGGAATATTGATTTATTGGTTGAACCGGTGAAACAAATATTAGAGGAAAAAATATAGTGCTTCGGGTTATCTCCATAATAGTTGCGACACTTTTGTCCTGTTACATAGTGTTTGTTGCATTTTTCTTCCACCAGAGGAAAGATGAAGCTGCATGTACCGGTCTTCAGGTAGAAGTAGTCGATAGTTTGGATAAGCATTTTGTGAGTAAGAGTGATATAGTGAATATTCTAAAGAAAGCAGAATTATATCCTGTTCATAAACCTATAGGGGTTGTAAATACCGAGCGAATTGAAAAGGAATTGTTGAAGAACGAAATGATTGCCCGTGTTGAGGCTTACAAAACGCCATCACACCAAATAAAACTTGAGGTGGAACAAAAGATCCCCATTATTCGTATAATCAGTAACAGTGGTAATTATTATATTGATAATGAGGGGACAGTAATGCCAATGAGTCCGCATTATGTAGCTGATGTCCCTATTGCAAGTGGAAATGTAGAAAAAACACTGGCAAAAACCGACTTATATAAATTTGCACTATTTTTGCAGAAGGATAAATTTTGGAATGATCAGATCGAACAAATTTATATTTATCCGGATAAGGAAGTAGATCTTATTCCCCGAGTTGGCGATCATCGGATAATATTAGGTGACTTTACCGATTTTGAAGAAAAGCTGAATAATTTGCAGCTTTTTTACGAAGAGGCAATACCAAAGGTGGGATGGGGAAAATATAGCATTATAAATTTGAAATATAAAGATCAAATCGTTTGTACTAAAAAATAGAAATATGGCATACACAGACTTTATAGCAGCTATCGACCTTGGTTCTTCCCACATGGTCGGTATGGTAGGTACGAAGGGGTTATCGGGTACTCTTTCCATTATTGCCTACGAAGTCGAAAACTCTGATACTTGTATACGCAGAGGATGTGTTTATAGTATCAAGGAAACGGCAAGTAAGATTAAGCGGATTATTCTGAAGTTGGAGAATAAGTTGGGAGGAGCTCGCATAAACAAGGTATATATTGGCGTCGGTGGTCAGTCTTTGCGTTCTATAGATCATGTTGTGTCTAAAGTGCTGGATAATGGAACCGTCACAGAAGAAACGTTGCAGGAGCTTAGGAAAAAATGCAATTTGTATCGGCCTGATATGCTAGATGTGCTGAAAGTAGTATCTCCGGTCTATTTTTTAGATAATAAGCAAGAAGAGAATCCGGTAGGTATCTCTTGCTCCCGTTTGGAAGCACGTTATAAATTGATCGTTGGACGTCCCTCCTTGCGTCACGCTGTGACGATGAACATGGCGGATCAGATTGGCGTAAAAGTGGCCGATGTTATTGTTTCGCCTTTGGCTTTAGCGAATTTGATACTAACTAATAAGGAAAAGGAACAGGGATGTGCTTTGATCGATTTTGGAGGTGGTGTGACATCTGTATCTATTTTTAAAAGCAAACATTTGGTGAGTCTGTCGGTTATTCCTTTGGGTAGCGATTTGATTACAAGTGATCTGATGATGTTGGATATGCCGGAGATGGAAGCTGAGCGTATCAAATCAACTTATGGTAATGCTATCTGGGAAAAAGATAGTGACCAGGAATCAGTATCGATTGATTTGGCAGATGGGCAACATACTAAGGAAATAAAGCGTTCGGAAATTAATCTGATAGTCGAGGCGCGTGTACGCGAAATTATAGAAAATGTTTACGCTCGTCTGGCTGATGCCGGAGTAATAAAGAATTTGGGAAGCGGCATGGTTATTGCAGGTAGTGGTGCTGCATTACGCAATTTACGCGAAGCTTTGACAGACCGCTGCAAGATGGACGTTCGTTATGCCTCGGTTCGTCGCGATTGTATTGAAGCTGGAGAAATGATAGCAAATAATCCTGAATTTACTACAGCAGCAGCATTGCTCCTTGAAGGAACTGAAAATTGTGCACAGCAAGTTGTTCCTGAATCGAAGATTGAGTCTGGAAATAATGAGTTTGAAGAAACCATATATGACCCGACATTGGAAGATATTCGGTTTAAAGGGAAAGAAAAGCAATCTGAAAATGAAAAGATTAATGAACCTGATATAAAGGTGGAGAAAGAAAATAATCCTTCAAAGGCGAAAAAGTCAAAGAAAGAAGGGTTGTTAATTAAAATAAAAAATTCCATTGATAATTTCGGTGGGGAATTGTTTAGTGAAGATAATAATCAGTAAATAATAAAAGCTATACAGCTATGGATGATAATATATTTGAACCCGATGTAGCAAAAGCACCTCAGCCAATCATTAAAGTAATTGGAGTAGGTGGTGGCGGTGGAAATGCAGTCACAAACATGTATAAAGAAGGTATCCATAATGTCTCTTTTGTATTATGCAATACTGATAAGCAGGCTTTGGATATTTCTGAAGTCCCTGCAAAGCTTTTATTGGGACGGAGTACAACGAACGGTTTAGGTTCGGGCAATGTTCCTGAGGTGGGCGAAAAAGCGGCATTGGAAAGCGAAGAAGAGATTCATCAGATGCTGAGTGATGGTACACGCATGACGTTTATTACTGCCGGAATGGGTGGTGGTACCGGAACTGGTGCAGGTCCGATCGTGGCTAAAATATCCAAGGAGATGGGTATATTGACTGTGGGCATTGTAACTATTCCGTTTGTGTTCGAGGGTCGTCCGAAGATTGTGAAGGCCTTAAAAGGCGTAGAGCAGATGGCAAATAATGTTGATGCTTTATTGGTTATTAACAATGAACGGCTTCGTGACATGTATTCTGAAGCCAAACTGAGTGTACCTCAGTCGTATAAAAAAGCCGATGAAATTCTGACGACGGCAGCCAAGAGTATTGCTGAAATTATTACAATGGAACTGATTCAGAATGTCGATTTTGCGGATGTGAATACCACCATGCGCGAGGGCGGTATTGCTCTGATGAGCAATGGATATGGTGAAGGTGATGGCCGCTTGCAGCTTGCAATTGAAGAGGCTTTAAAATCTCCGTTGTTGAGTAATAATGATATTTTCAATGCACGTCGAGTCTTATTCTGCCTCTATTTTAGTCATGAGGCTGAATTGGGCATGGACGAGATGTCGGATATACATAATTTTATGTCGCGTTTTAGGACGCGTTATGAAGTGAAATGGGGTTTTGGTTATGACGATTCGTTAGGTAAAAAAATCAAGATTACCATCTTGGCTACTGGTTTCGGATTAAAGGATGTTCTTTCCGAGCAGCAACAGCAGTATAACTCAGAGGAAGATCGTCGAAAAGCTGCCGAAAAGGATCGTTTGCGTAAGGAGCAGGATGAGGCCGAAGACAAGTTGGTTGAACGTTATTACAAAGAATATTTGGATACGCGTCCTAATGTGGAAATTGTTGTACTTAACAATGATGAGCTGGATGATGATAACCTGATTTCAATGATGGAAGATATTCCTCCTTATAAAAGGACACTGGATGATATAGCAAAGGTTCGTAGAAAGGTGGAAAAAGCTTCTACCTTGCAGACCGACATGTCAACCCCCTCGACACTGCTGCAGGGTGATAGTAAGCCGAAAGGTGTAAAAATTAGTTTTAGATAGTATTTAAAGATATATTCAAAATGGATTTATTTGATAGAGTCAGCGAAGACATTAAAAACGCAATGAAGGCTCACGACAAGGTGGCCCTAGAAACTTTGAGAAACATCAAGAAAAACTTTCTAGAAGCAAAGACTGCTCCTGGGGCAGACAATACACTATCTGATGCAGATGCAGTGAAGATAATGCAGAAAATGGTTAAACAAGGTAAGGATTCTGCAGATATCTATATTCAGCAGAATCGTCGGGATCTCGCCGATGTTGAATTGGGGCAGATTGCTGTTATTGAGAAGTATCTTCCAAAACAGATGACAACCGAAGAGCTTGATGGAGCCTTGAAGGAGATTATTGCAAAAGTAGGTGCTACGAGTGCCAAAGATATGGGCAAGGTTATGGGTACTGCTTCAAAAGCCTTGGCAGGGAAGGCTGAAGGACGTGCAATCTCAGAAGCTGTTAAGCGTCTCTTGAATTCATAGAGCATGATTACGTTTACTTGCAGTCTGATAGCGCTTGTTGTAGGCTTTTTTGTATATGGAAAGTTTGTGGAGCGTGTTTTTGGGATTAAGCCGGATCGACAGACTCCGGCTTATTCATTGCGTGATGGTGTCGATTATATTCCGATGCCGACGTGGAAGGTTTATATGATTCAGTTTTTGAATATTGCGGGTACAGGTCCAATATTCGGTGCCATCATGGGTGCACTGTTTGGTTCTTCGTCGTATTTGTGGATTGTTTTTGGATGTATCTTCGGAGGTGCGGTACACGATTATATGAGTGGAATGCTTTCGTTGCGCCATGGAGGCGAAAGCCTTCCCGAAACGATCGGCCGCTATCTGGGCTTGAGTGCGAAGAAAGCGATGTTGGTGTTCAGTACTATTCTGCTGGTTATGGTAGGTACCGTGTTTGTCTATAGCCCGGCGCTACTTTTGGCAGACCTGACGCCGCAGTCGCTTGATGTGATGTTCTGGATTGTTGTAGTCTTTCTTTATTATGTGTTGGCAACGATGCTTCCTATTGATAAGATTATTGGCAAGATATATCCGTTGTTTGCTTTTGCATTACTGTTTATGGCTCTGGGTTTGATGGCTATGTTGTATGTACATCATCCGGCCATTCCGGAATTATGGGATGGATTGCAAAACCGTCATCCCGATGCTTCACAACCGATCTTTCCTTGTTTATTTATCACAATAGCTTGCGGAGCCATCTCTGGTTTCCATGGTACACAAAGTCCGTTGATGGCTCGTTGTCTCAAGGATGAACGTCATGGACGTTATGTATTTTATGGTTCAATGATTACCGAAGGAATTGTCGCTTTGGTATGGGCCGCCGTCTCGTCGTATCTTTTTTATAATAATGGAGTGGCTAATGAGGCAAACATGTCTTTGCAGGCTCCAGCTGTCGTTTCGAAGATTTCAAGAGAATGGCTTGGGATGTTTGGAAGTGTTTTGGCAATTCTGGGAGTTGTTGCAGCGCCGATTACTTCTGGGGATACGGCTTTCCGTTCGGCTCGTTTGATTATTGCAGATTTTTTCCATCTGAATCAGCATCGTATCATCAGCCGTTTATACATTGCAGTGCCGTTATTTCTGACAGCTATCGTATTGCTTTATTATAATATTAATGACAAGAACGGCTTCAATGTTATTTGGAGATATTTCGGATGGGCGAACCAGTCATTGGCTACTTTTACTTTATGGGCTGTCACTGTATATCTGACTACACATAAAAAACTGTATTGGGTATCGCTGATTCCGGCGCTGTTTATGACTGCTGTCTGTACGGCCTATATTTTTGTTGCCCCTGAAGGATTGAAGTTTCCGGTAACCATCTCGCAGATTATCGGTGTATGTTTTGCTGTTGCAGCCTTTATCTTCTTCTGGGTTTGGAAGATTAAACGCATAGATCCGGCACCATGTGTAGTGGACGAAGATTAGTATTGAACGTCAGTCTGTTGTGTCTGGTCTGTATGATCGCCGTTCCGTCATGGTGTGAATCGATCGATCGTAAGGCCGTTGTGGAGCGCCATCGTGTGATCACGACAGGTACCTTGCTCCGTAGTCCGGCGCAGGTCGGCAATGGTAAGTTTGCGTTCGGGATGGATGTAACAGGTTTGCAGACATTTCTCCCTTTCAATACGCTTTCTGACTGGGCATGGCACAGTTTTCCTTATCCACGTGGTCTGACACCAGCCGATTATCATCCGGTAATTATTGAAACGCACGGGAAGAAGATAGCCTATCAGCAGTTCAATCCTCAAGATTCAACAATTTCGGACTGGCTGACCAGAAATCCACACCGTTTCAACCTTGGTCGTGTAGGTTTTCGTCTGCTTGATAAGGAAGGAAAGGAGGTGACGGAGTCTGAAATCAAAGGTGTTCGTCAGGAGGTGGATCTTTGGACAGGAGTAGTCACTAGCCGTTTTGAGATCGATTCTAGACCAGTGTTCGTTCGCACTGTTTGTCATCCGGAAAAAGATATGATTGGTGTGACTGTTGAGTCAGAGTTGTTGGATAAGGGGCAGATTGCTGTTTTCTTTGATTTTCCTTATGCCGACACGCGTCAATTTCCTAATTATATTGGTCGCTACAACATGGTTTCGGCGCATAGTTCAATATGCCACGCGATGTCGTCTAATGCGGTACGCATAGACCGAACGATGGATAGTACGTCCTATTCTGTCAATGTGGTTTGGAATGGCGAAGCATCGTTTAGCCGCTCCGCTACTGCATCTCATCACTTTCTGCTTCAACCGAAACACACTCGTTCGTTTTCTTTTTCGTGCCGTTTCTCACCTGAGAAGGTTGTTCCTGACAGACAATCGGTGTTCTCGATCGAGCAAGAGAGCGCTTTAGCTTGGAAAAAATACTGGCTTTCGGGCGCTGCCGTCGATTTATCGGGGAGTAAAGATCCCCGTTGGGTGGAGTTGGAGCGTCGCATCGTTCTTTCACAATATCTGATGCGTGTAAACGAAAGTGGACTTTTTCCCCCGCAAGAATCCGGACTAGTAAACAACGGTTGGTATGGACGTTTTCATTTTGAGATGATATGGTGGCATGGTGTCCATTTCGGTCTGTGGAACCGCATGGATTGCTTTGATCGTTATCTCGATGTATATAAAAAATTTATGCCCGATGCACTAAGCCGTGCTAAAAGCGAAGGACGAATCGGTGCACGTTGGCCGAAATGTACAGGCAATTTTAATCGTGAATGGCCGTGTGGTGCTCATGCCTTTATCCTGTGGCACGAGCCGCATCCGATTTATTTTGCTGAGATGGATTATCGCTTGCATCCTACGGTCGAGACATTGGCCAAATGGCGAGATATTGTGATTCAGACGGCAGATTATATGGCTTCGAACCCGTTTTATGACAAACATACAAAGAAATATATTATTGGGCCACCCATCGTAGTCGTTTCTGAAAATACTGACCCGATGCAAACTATCAATCCTGCCTTTGAACTTAGTTACTGGCGCTATGGTTTACGTACTGCTTTGAAGTGGGCTGATCGTTTGCAACTGCCGACAAAGGCAACGAAGCGATGGCGCGAGGTTCTCAATAATCTGGCTCCTCTGCCTGTAAAGGATGGCGTTTACACCACGTATGAAGGTATTCCAAATATGTGGACAAAATTCACCTTTGAACATCCGGCGTTGACCGGAGTTTTAGGAATGTTGCCCGGAGATGGCGTTGACAGGGTAACGTTCGACCGTACACTGGATAAAGTATCGAAAGAGTGGCAGTTTGATCGTATTTGGGGCTGGGACTTTCCAATGATAGCGATGGCAGCAGCGCGCACTGGCCGGCCGGCGTTGGCTATTGATATGCTGATGCATCCGTCGTACGGATTTCAATTCGATGAACATGGTCTGGCTACCGGTGGTCCGTTTCCATACTTCCCTTCTAACGGTGCCTTGCTTACAGCCGTTGCTATGATGTGTGGCGGTTGGGATGGATCTGTAGGTGACGCTCCGGGTTTTCCGAAAGATGGTAGTTGGACGGTACGTTGCGAAGGTTTTGTTCCGATGCAATAATTATTTCTATTCCTGTCGGCAAAATTATATTCAACAAGCCGATGTGCGTAGTAAGAATTATATGCTCTCTTAAAGAGATTGTTTTTCAAACCTAAGCATAAAATGTTTCAATAAAACAGTAAATCAATATAATAGATCAGTTGTTTATAGCATAATTTCGTCAACGAGTCAACATGATTAATGACAGAGACATTGGACAAGTTAAATATGTGGTGATTTAATTCTTCCAACAGGTTCCTGATTGTTATTTGTTACTCTCTGGGGTTTTAGCTCATTTTGATAGAGAGGGAAACAGTTATGGTCCAGTTTTTCGTTTTACATTTCATTCGATTGTTAAATACTAAATTTTACCTGAAAAGGAGTATCTATTCCGAAAATAATGCGTAATATTGCAATCGAAATAAATGAATTAATATAAAAATGACACAATCAGGTTTTACATATTTTACCTGGGCATTGATGACCCCCTGGGGGGTTAGCATTTATAAATAACAACTGTGGGGACCACGTCACCGCTTTGTAGCAACTGACAAGTTGCATTCGTTTTTCAATTTCCTTTATATAATAATAAATTCAGACGTCTGTGAAATGATGCGCCGATCGTGTGTACACAGGAGTCATAATAAATACGTTTTCCGATGAAAGTATTAAAATTCGGCGGGACATCCGTAGGTTCCGTGAATAGTATTCTGACCGTAAAAAAGATTGTGGAGGCTGTTGATGAGCCTGTAATTGTTGTCGTGTCCGCATTGGGTGGAATAACCGACAAGTTGTTGACCACTTCTGCCATGGCTACCAGAGGCGATGCTGACTATGAAGGTGAGTTCACTCAAATCATCACCCGCCATCTTGACGTGATTAAGGGCGTAATCCCCGACGAACAGAAATGCCGTAAAGTGGAGAGTGAAGTAATTGAGTTGATGGATGAACTTGGTAACATCTACAAAGGTGTTTACCTGATAAAAGATCTTTCACCTAAGACCTCTGATGCTATAGTCAGTTATGGTGAGCGTATTTCGTCACTCATCATCTCAAACGTCATTGATAAAGCGAAATTGTTTGATTCGCGTAAATTTGTAAAGACTCTCCGTCAGTTCAATAAACATATAGTTGATTTTCCCTTAACCAACAAACTGGTGAAGGATACGTTCAGCCCGTTGCCTAAGGTGTCGGTTGTACCTGGATTTATTTCGTCGAGTATAGAGACGGGTGAGGTAACAAACCTCGGACGCGGAGGCTCTGATTACACCGCTTCTATCTTGGCTACGGCCCTTGATGCTTCCATCTTGGAGATTTGGACAGACGTGGATGGTTTTATGACAGCCGACCCTAAGGTGATAAGTTCAGCTTATGTGATAGACAAGCTTACTTTCACCGAAGCTATGGAATTGTGTAACTTTGGCGCAAAAGTAATTTATCCGCCGACAATATATCCGGTCTATCACAAAAATATACCGATACTTATTCGTAACACGTTCAATCTGGACGCACCAGGAACATACATTTCTAAAGGAAAGGAAAAGATTTCGGGTAAGGCTCTTATCAAAGGTATTTCATCTATCAATGATACTTGTCTGGTGACAGTGCAAGGCTTGGGCATGGTTGGCGTTATTGGTGTCAATTATCGTATATTTAAAACATTGGCAAAGAATGGAATAAGCGTGTTTATGGTATCGCAAGCCAGTTCCGAAAATAATACAACATTTGCTGTACGCAATGCTGACGCCGATCTTGCTGTGCAGGTACTGAATCAGGAATTTGCACTTGAACGCTCGCAGGGCGAGATTAGTG
>JAQWBH010000399.1 GCA_028707405.1 Parabacteroides sp.
GCTTTGCAACATCGACTGAGGATTGCGCGTTCCACGGATAGGTTCGTAGATGGTACCCAGATAAACAGAGCCGGCAGCAATCACTTCGATGTCAACAAGTCCTAATACTCTGACACTCTCACAGCGCGTTTCCAGCCGTGCGCACCATCCTGAGCCTCTCCTCTCAGGGAAAACAGATGTGTTTGTCTTTACTACTCCGGCCACTTTTGCCATCACATTAGACGTGCCCCACGGCGAACCGCCTCTGTTGGTATAAGGAATATTGCCGATAATCGTATCGGAAGGCCCCAGCTCGTAGACATACTTTGTCCGGCCGCCGATAATGGCCGATTCATGAATTTTGCGTACAATCCAGTTGTCCATGTCGCCATACAACAGGGATGTCACATGCTGAGCAAATCCTTCAAAAAGGAAACTATCTGTCAACAAAAGAAATATAAATATAAAAGCAGACCGGTACATCTTTCTGTCAATACTGTTCTAATGAATAGTTCCACAATTTAAGTGCCATTCCCCAATTTTCTTCCACCGTTTTCACCGTATAATCGTCGTACCTATAGTGATTCTTCGAATATCCTTCGCAGGAACGTACATATTTGCCGATCCGATCCTCAGACTTGGAGAACCCCTGTAAATCGAGCTGCCGGTATATAGCTTCGGTCATCTCCATCGGTTCGCGTTCGAAATCCTCAAACTTCATCTCTATCAGATTGCCTTTAGGTATAAGCCCTTTCTGTTCTTCGAACTTATAAAACAGACGGCGGTAGATTTCCAGCAGGTTGCTCTCGAGTTGCTCATCCGAGATATTCTGCAGACGAAGCGGAACAATTGTATGACTGAAGAAACTGCGGGTGCTTTCGAAAACTGTGTACGGGTTGCGCTTCAAATAAATAAACTTGGCATGGGGAAACATTTCGAGCAAAAGCTTGACACGTCCTGTATGCGGTGGATTCTTGCTCAGAAACTGTGTGCCATGGGTATTCCATAGCGATACCCTGATCAGTTTCAGGAATGTGTCTTTAAAAACCTTCAACTCATGTTCATTGATGTTGTCAAGCAGCATATAGCGATCACAATATTCGAGCATATGCCTGGGGAAAAACCAGAAATTATAATACGAATACGGCATCATATTTGTCAAAGCGAATTCCTCTTCCTGAGGAAGATCCACTTTAAGTTCCATATGATCTGTCGGTCGCCGATCAGGCATTAGAAGCTTCATGTTCTTCTTAAAGAACGACTGCCCCCACAGCACCAAATTAGGGAACACCGTCTGATATGTAGTGTTATAGCCAAAATGTTCATCCTGGGCGAAAACATTATGAACAAAAGTAGTGCCGCTACGCCAATGGCCAAGGATAAATAGGGGATCTGTTTCTATCGGATTGTTTGCCAGCTTCCTGTAACATACATTCTCGATTGGCATAAACAGATTTAATAACCGACAAACCGCCTTTGTTAAATAAAATTTACTGCGATACTCATTATCGATAGACCTATTGGCCGTCACTTCCTTGAACGTTTTCCAATCGGCGCCAATTAATGTATTAATTGGTAATTTACTATACTCCAATAAACCCATAATATTATTATAACCGTTAACTTAACAAATTCACCTTACATCCTTGCTTCATCAGTTCGTCACAAACCTTACAAATCGCTTCAAAATGTTCCTTTCCTATTCCCAACTCTTGCAGATCAATGGTCAAGCCATCTTTATTGTCGGCAGCCGACTGCAAATCACCTGCCGACACAATCATGCCGACGGCCGAGGTGTTGTTTGTAATCGGGTCAATCAAAATAAACGACCCCGTCTGCTTATTTTGCTTGTATGCATCGAAAAATAATGTTTTCCCCGTCGTAAAAGTCACACAAGCAATCTCATTCAATTGCATAGGCAGCGATGCCCCATTAAGCAATCCATTTTCCAAAGTCTGATGTTCCATTGTATTGATATTGACTTTGTAATGAATTTTATCGACATGCGCCCTCGTCTCATTTGTCGTTTGTTTGATATAGAATGACTTATTCATGTCCATCGACATTTCATCCATCCAAACAAGCATAGCCTTAAAATGCCTCCCGACAAGAGGAAGATTATCAGGATGCACCAACATTTCACCACGGGAGACATCGATCTCATCTTCCAGCGTCAGCGTAACACACTGGGGAGGGAATGCCTGCTGCAGTTCGCCGTCATATGTGACAATGCTTTTTACCTTTGATACTTTGCCGGAAGGAAGGGCTTTCACTAAATCTCCTTTACGAACAATGCCACTTGTTACCTTTCCGCTATAACCCCGGAAATTCTGATTCGGGCGTAAAACATATTGAACTGGATAGCGAAAATCATTATAATTGCGATCCAGATCGATTGGAACAATCTCCAGAAATTCGAGCAAAGACACTCCTTTATACCAGGGTGTCCGGACGCTTTTGGATACAACATTATCGCCATTCAAAGCAGATAGCGGGATACATGTGACATCGGGAATATCCAGTGGTTCGACAAAGGCCCTGTAATCGGCAACAATCTTATCGAAGATCTGTTGATCGAAATCCACAAGATCCATCTTGTTTACAGCCAGCACCACATGACGAATACCAAGAAGCGAAACCAGAAAAGTATGACGACGCGTCTGTGTGATCACACCCTGTCTGGCATCAACAAGAATGATAGCCAGGTTGGCCGTAGACCCGCCTGTTATCATATTCCGTGTATACTGCTCGTGCCCGGGTGTATCAGCAATAATAAATTTCCGATTATTCGTACTGAAGTAGCGATACGCTACATCAATCGTAATACCCTCTTCCCGTTCGGCCTTTAGTCCATCCAGCAGCAATGCATAATCGATATGATTTCCGGCATTGCCCACGCGCTTGCTATCGCGCTTAAGAGCATCAAGCTGATCTTCATAAATTTTTTTGCTGTCGAATAACAAACGACCGATCAGAGTCGACTTGCCATCGTCAACAGAACCGGCTGTCAGAAACCGGAGCAAATCCTTCTGCTCGTCGCGATCAAGATAATCCTTGATATGCAATTGGCTTTCAGAATCTATATTTAGTCGTTCCTCTTTCATCTGAATCTCATATTCTGTTTTATTATCTTGCCTGTTCATCATCCAGAAACTAAAAATATCCTTCCCGTTTTTTTTGTTCCATGCTTGAGTCCTGATCGAAATCGATGACCCGTGTGGTTCGTTCGCTTTTGGTTGTTGTCATCATCTCTTCCACAATCTTTTCGATTGTATCGGCTTCACTCTCAACGGCGCCGGTCAGCGGCCAACATCCTAAGGTTCGAAAACGCACTTTGCGCATTCTCACTTTATCCCGGTATTTCTCAGGCAAACGATCATCATCAGCCATAATCAGATTCCCGTCTATTTCCACGCACGGACGTTCCTTTGCAAAATAGAGCGGAACAATAGGGATCTGTTCCAAACGAATATATTGCCAAATATCCAGCTCCGTCCAGTTCGACAAAGGAAAAACACGGATGCTTTCGCCTTTATGGATACGGGCATTATAGATGTCCCACAATTCTGGGCGCTGATTCTTTGGATCCCATTGATGAAACCTGTCGCGGAAAGAAAAAATACGCTCTTTGGCGCGACTCTTCTCTTCATCGCGGCGTGCACCGCCAAAAGCCGCATCAAATTTATATTTATCCAGAGCATGCAACAAAGCCTGAGTCTTCATCAAATCGGTATGCACTTTGCTGCCGTGCGTAAACGGACCGACGCCCGCACGAAAACCTTCCATGTTCGATTCAACAATCAGATTCCAGCCATATTTCTTTGCATACGTGTCACGAAACTGTATCATCTCCTTAAATTTCCATTTCGAATCGATATGCATCAACGGAAACGGCACTTTACCTGGCGCAAAAGCCTTCTCGGCAAGGCGCACCATAACCGATGAATCCTTTCCTATAGAATAAAGCATAACAGGGTTCTGAAATTCGGCCGCCACTTCACGAATGATATAGATAGACTCAGCCTCCAACTCTTGCAAATGACTTAATTTAAATTCTGACATATCACTAATCAATCATTACTTTGGGTAATATTAATTTTAGTAACTCATCCACAGACTGCTTCACACTTAATGTTAAAGTATCCAACACCAAGTCCGGATGCAAAGGCTCTTCAAAAGGGGCCGAAATGCCCGTGAATTCTTTTATTTCTCCGCGACGGGCTTTGGCATACAAGCCTTTTACATCGCGCCGTTCGCATTCCGCTAACGATGTATTAACATATATTTCAAAGAAATTGTTTTTACCGATGATCGAAGCGGCCATCTCGCGCAGACTGTTCATCGGACTGATA
>JAQWBH010000400.1 GCA_028707405.1 Parabacteroides sp.
AGAATATAAAAGGCCGGTAGAGATGTACCGGATGGCCGCGTAGTTTCTTGGGATCGCCCGGCCGGGCGATCCCAAGAAACTAACTTAAGTTAGAAATTAATTGTCTAAGGGAGGGGAGAAGTATCTACCACAGAGAAGATCGCATCATTACCCGAATACCAGAATAGTTATGGGCAGGGGAGCAATTTCCTGTATTCCAATGCCAATGGTTCATGGGGGCCTGCATTTGGCACTTCAGGCATGGAAACGACACCGACATGGGCAAATTATCTGGCGGCTTATCCTGATATGGATCCGACGCAGCCTTATCAGGCATACCCAAATAATGTAAGTGGATTATTCAGAACCGGGGGTATATTGGATAACTCTGTGAACATTATGAGTTACAATGATAAAGGAAATTATAGTGCCACAGTTTCACGTTTGGACCAGGATGGATACATCCCTCACTCTCTATTTGAGCGAAATTCTTTCAGTGTAGGAGGAAATCAGAAACTCGACAATGGACTTGTCATAGGTGGGACCTTGTCTTATTCCAGATCAGTTCAGGATGGACCTTTCTTTGGGGCAGGTAATTATGGTGGCTCCGTCAGCTCATTTGCCCGCACGTTGTTGATGCCCAGAAATATTGATGCAGTAGGGTTGCCATATGAAACGCCGGATGGTAAAAATCTGTTCCCATTCAGCAGTACAACTGTTGATAATCCACTCTGGTCATGGAAATACAATACGATCAACACCGTTATGGATCGTACAGTAACAACCATGAATGCATCATATGATATTACTGACTGGTTATCAGCATCATATCAGTTTGGCTGGAACCAATATGAAATGGATCGCAAACAGGTGATCAATATTGGATCTGTTGGTCCTGAGGATTTTGAAGGGCTAGGACAGATCAATAACGACAACTATACAACGCAGGAATTGGAATCCAATTTCAATATGACATTTAAACACAAATTTGATGAGGATTATGATCTGCGTGTCACTGTTGGTCACAATATCAACCAGAGGGCTACATATCGTGCAGAGGCGACAGGTAACAAGATGATATTCAGGGGCATCTACAATATAGATAATACACAGGAACAATCAGCTTCCGAGTCTCTCACTAAAAGAAGATTATGGGCGATATATGCGGATGCATTGCTTGGCTATAAAGATTATGCATTCTTAAATCTTACTTTGCGTAATGACCACTCCTCTACTTTGCCGGTGAAACATCAAAGTTATTTCTATCCTGCTGTGTCAGGTTCATTTGTGTTTAGTGATGCATTTCAGATTGATACAGATGTTCTGACCTTTGGTAAAGTACGTGCCGGGTGGGGACGTGTCGGTAATGATGCCGGAACATATTATGTGAATGGTGCTTATCTCCAGGATCCACCTTTTGCCGGGCAGCCAATTATGCTACTTCCGACAACCTCCTATGATCCGGAATTAAAACCTGAGTTTACTTCCGAGTTTGAGGCCGGAACGGAACTGCAATTTTATAATGGGCGACTTGGACTTGATTTTACGTGGTATAACAGATCAACGACCAATCAGATTGCTCCTTTAAGCTTGCCTGCATCCACAGGTTCCAGGAGATACTATACGAACTTTGGTGAGTTGAACAACAAAGGTGTGGAAATTGGTCTTACCGTTGTTCCTATCGATTTGCAAAATTCTTTCAGATGGCATATTTTCGGAACCTTTACCAAGAATGTAAGCAATGTCGTTTCTTTGATCGAAGGTATTGAACAGATTACGCTCGATACAGGATCAACTTCTGAGCCACAACCAACCCTGAAACCTGGATATCCTTACGGATTTCTACGTGGTTCTGTGATTGCCCGCGATACAGATGGTACACCATTGATCAATCCGAATACAGGAACCTTTATGGAGGCTTCCGAGCTTGGTGATCTGGGTGATCCTTATCCCGATTTTAAAACCGCAATTACGAATACATTCTCTTACAAAGGTGTTTCATTGAGTATGATGTTTGATGCAAGAGTGGGTGGTATTTTGATCTCTGGACCTGCATCAGATATGATGGGACGTGGTGTAACCAAAGATACGGAAGATCGTTTAGGCACCAGGATTCTTTATGGAATTCTTGCTGATCCAGATAGCCATGAGCCAATCCTGGATGGAAGTGGTAACAGAATTTTCAATAACATCCAACTTAGTGAGAATGATTTGTGGTTCTCTTCCGCCAGTACATCTCCTACATTTGCAATGAACAGTGTTGCTGAATTTCAGGCTTTTGATGCAACCGTGTTCCGGTTAAGTGAAATCGCTTTAGGATATGATCTCCCCAAAAAACTACTCAGGGACACATTTATTGGATCTGTCAACCTTTCCGTGATTGCAAGAAACTTATGGTACTTTGCACCAGGTTTCCCGAAATATACCAATTATGATCCAGGTTCAAATGCATTCGGCAGTGGTAACGTACAGGGGATTGATCGTGAAAGTGCTCCTACTACGAGGAGAATTGGTTTTAATGTTAAGATGACATTCTGATAAAGAGATAAATAAAAGACACAAATATGAAAAAAATATTAAGAATATTACAGGTCCTGTTTGTTGTAATTTCCCTGGGTGGATGTACAAAAGACTACCTTGATATAAACAAAGACCCTAACAGCCCGACAGTTCCTGAGTTGAACAAGCTTCTTCCCGGAAGTGAATTGTATATGGTTGAGGCACTTGGGCAAGGAAACTTTATTGGAGACAATCTCTCATCTTATGTGCACCAACTCGTTTCCCGTGAGGTGCAAAATTATGGTATGGGTACACAAGCAAATAACCCCTACAATACCTGGAATTATTTGTACACTTATGTTTTAAAGGATTTTGATGCAATAATTGAATCTGCTGAACCGGAAGGCAATCTAATTTATGCAGGTATTGCAAAAACATTGAAAGCATACACTTTCTCCGTAATGGTGGATTTATGGGGTGATATACCATTTTCTGAATTTAATCTTGAAGAAGTGTTAGCTCCTAAACCAGATACTAGTAAAGATATCTATAATGCTCTGATAGAATTGCTTGAAAGTGGAAGGGCTGATTTGCAAAATGCCGAAGCTGAAAATCTTCTGAGACCCGGATCTGATGATTTCTTTTATGCTGGTGACAAAGGGAAGTGGGTGAAATTGAATAATACAATTACCTTAAAGCTCCTTTTGCAAACTCGCAAAGCAAAATCAGATATTACTGACTGGCAAAGTAAGCTGAACGCATTGATAAGTGGTAATAATTTCATAGGTGTTGAGGAAGATTTCCAATTCTGGTATAAAACAGAAACTTCGCCAAGAAATATGCGTCATCCTGCATTAAGTAATTATAGCGGGCAGACAACACATTTTATAAGTCCCTATTTTTATGAAACAATGAATGGGGACACTTATAATACGACTGATAATCCATTCGCCAATATTGAGGATCCACGTATCCCCTACTATTTTGTAAATCAGCTGAAAACTGGTCAGGCATCTGAGAGCCCCCACGAATATAGGAATGGAAATTTCATGTCAATTTTCTTTGCTTCAAATGGACCTAACTCTGCAGGTAGTAACGATAAATCGCTCACAAAACTGGGGATTTATCTGAATGGAGGCAAATATGACGACGGTCAAGGAGGCGCTGTTTCTGTTCTGGATACATATGGTGAAGCCCCTCATAAGCTGATTACCTATGCTTCCCTTAAGTTTATGCTCGCGGAGTTGACACTCGCAGGTGAGGTCAGTGGCGATGCCAAGAGTTTATTAAAAGAAGGAATAGAAGCTTCCATAGCACATGTCAATTCCGTGGCGACAAAACAATCAGAAGTACCCACTATTTCGGATACTGATAGGAATGATTTTGTGAATCAGATTCTTTCAAGATATGATGCTGCAGATGCCAATGGGAAAATGCGGATAGTAATGACACAAAAATGGATTGCCAACATTTTTAATCCAGTTGAATCTTATAATGATCACAGACGCACTGGTTTCCCCATTTTCTTTGATCCTGCAAAAACGCAAGACCCCGGAAATGGAGTCAATCCTGTTGAAGCTGAACGTTCACCCAAGAGAGTTCCACTTACCAATATCGCATCATTCCCAAGGTCTCTCTATTATCCAACCAGTTCGGAAACCGAACTGAATCCTAATATGGCTCAGAAGACCAATTTGTCCACTCCGTTTGTTTTTTGGGATAAATAATAATTAAAATTAGCATACAATATGAAAAAAATATTTTTAGCATTTATCTCCCTCTCCCTGTTACTTGTCTTGCAGAGTTGTGAGAAAGAACTACCCTATCCAATAGAAGATGTGGAAAGAGGTGT
>JAQWBH010000401.1 GCA_028707405.1 Parabacteroides sp.
GCAATTCTAGCCTGGTATTTAGTTATGTGGGCATGAGAACTGAGACGATTCCGGTAAACGGACGTACCAGTATCAATGTGGTAATGACAGAGGATACTGAATTACTGAGCGAGGTAGTGGTGACAGCATTAGGAATTAAACGTGAAAAAAAGTCGCTCGGTTATGCATTACAAGAAATCAAAGGTGACGAAATTGTTCAAGCTAGAGAAATAAATGTCACGAATGCCCTATCAGGAAAAATAGCTGGGTTACAAGTTGTTAAAGGAAGTAATGGTATTGGCGGATCTTCAAAGATTGTACTTCGAGGAAACAACTCGTTAACTGGTGACAATCAACCTCTAATTGTTGTGGACGGAATACCTATGGATAATTTTACTGGTGCAAGTAATAACGATTTCTGGAATCCAAGCATGGACATGGGAAATGGTTTAGGCGACTTGAATCCGGAAGACATAGCTTCTTTATCAGTACTAAAGGGAGCCTCAGCTGCAGCGCTTTACGGCTCTCGCGCCGGTAACGGGGTAATTTTGATTACCACAAAAACTGGTAGTGCTCAAAAAGGACATGGCGTTACTTTCTCCTCTACAACCGGTTTTGAAAATGTTTTCATGATTCCAGATGTACAGAAAGCATTCGGACAGGGAAGCAATGGCGTATATGATTCTGAATCCGGATCAAGCTGGGGCCCCAAAATAGAAGGCCAAGAAGTAGAAAAGTGGGATAAAAGCAAAGCTGCTATGCAAACTTTCGATAATATTGGCAACTTTATGCGCACGGGAGTAAATACGCAAAACTCCGTTGCCTTATCGCGTCAATTGGGAAAAGGTTCATCCATTTATTCCTCACTTACCCACTCTTTTAACAATGACATTGCACCTGGATCTAAATTAGAACGTTTAAATCTTATAAGTCGTTTTGTATCTAATTTTGGAAAAGACAACAGGTGGACAACTGATGTCAAAATTCAATACATCAACACATCCGTACACAATCGTCCTATTGGAGGTAACAAAGGAGAAAACTTTTGGAACACCGTTCTAACGATGCCGTCAACGGTAGACATTCGTGAATTCAAGGCCGGAGTCAACGAATTCGGCAATCACATCTGGTATAATCCAAAAAGTGGTCTGAACCCTTACTGGGCATACAAATACAATATTAACGACGATAATAGAGATCGATTCTTGATGAACGGATCTGTAAAGTATCAATTTACTGACTGGTTAACAGGAGAAATAAAGGCGGGGACTGACCTGTATACAACTAATACAGAATCAAAAACCTACGGAAAAGGCCCTCTCACCTCAACTGGAAAATATAGCTTAGGGAAAAATGTGTTCAATGAGACCAATCTCAGTTATTTGTTTAGTGCAAATAAAGACGATTTAATAGGGAAAATGGGTGCAGCTGCAACATTTGGGGGAAACCTTATGAGTCGTGAAAATTCTTCCATTTCTTCCAGCACGGGAGAATTGGAAGTGCCAAATCTATTTTCATTAAATAATGCTAAAGGGAACCCAGGGGTATCACAAGGATATGGACTCCACAAAATAAACTCGCTGTATGGAACCTTGCAGTTTAATTATGATAAGTATCTTTTCTTGGATTTTACCGGAAGAAACGACTGGTCATCTACTTTAAGCAAAGACAATCGCTCATTCTTCTATCCTTCGGTAAGTACCTCATTTGTATTCTCCGAACTTATTCACAAATCGAGCAATTCTCTACCATGGTTGACATACGGTAAACTCAGGGCATCTTATGCCGCCGTAGGTAATGATATGGGACCTTACCAACTATACAATTTTTTCACAATTGGCAAAGACCCAAACGGTAATACAACAGCAAGCAGAAACAATGTATTATACAATCCTGATGTTAAAAATGAGTTAATAAAATCAACAGAAATCGGACTTGAAGTCAAATTTCTAAATAATCGTCTGGGGTTTGATCTAGCTCTCTACAAATCAAATGCAACAAACCAATTATTGAATATTCCCATTAATCCGTTAAGCGGATATGCATATAAAAAGATCAATGCCGGAGATATCGAAAACAAAGGGTTCGAATTAATGCTTAATGCACGTCCCGTAGACACACAAGCTTTTGCTTGGGACGTCAGTGCCAATATTGCAAAGAACATCAACACTGTGCTTGAATTATCGGATGAAGTTACTCAATATGGTTTGGGATGGCCCTTCGAAAATATTCAAATTCTTGCTGCAACTGGAGAACGTTACGGAACAATCTATGGAAGCAAGTTCGCACGGGTTGAAGATGAAAAAAGTGAATACTATGGCAAAATTATTGTAGACGAAAATGGAATTCCCACTGCTGCCGAAGGAAGTCACTATCTGGGCAATCAGCAACCCAACCTATTGCTGGGCTTGACTAATACTCTTACATATAAGAATCTTTCTTTCAGCGTTCTTTTGGATGCTCGCTTCGGGGGAAAAATATACTCCTATACGAATTATCTGTTAAAAACAAACGGAAGATCAGATTTAACCGTAATAGATGGCGAAAGGACTAATATTATATATGACGGCGTGTTAAAAGATGGTGACAAATATGTGCCAAATACAAAAGAAGTATCCCCTCAAATTTTATGGACAACACTGGCAGGTAGATCCAACAAAAATGTAGGTATTACAGAAGATAATTTATACGATGCTACTAATATTCGCATTAGAAATATCGCTTTAAATTATCAGGTTCCGTCTAAATGGATGCAATCCATTGGGGCACAAAGTGGGAAGGTTGGGGTTTCCGCGAATAATCTATGGATGATTAAAAGCCATTTGAATGGAGTAGATCCAGAATCAGTATATGCAACCGGAACCAATGCAGTAGGGCTAGAAAGTCTATCACCGCCTACAACAAGAGCTTTCTATTTCAATATATCAGTAAGTTTCTAACAAAAAGCAAATAAAATAATTATGAAAAATTTATATTTTAGAATATGTACTTTCTTTTATTTATCGGCTCTGCTTGTCGCATGTAACGACTTTGAGGATATAAACAAAAATCCGATAGCTGCCGATATTGATCAAGTACAAGTTGAATACTTCATAAACAGTTCTATCATTGGAGCACAACAAGATCCTGACATCGCTGAAAGAGCTTTTGTCTTATTTTGGAAAGATGCCGGGCATATGGACAGAATCGGCAGCCTTTCAGAAGGATATACCGATAACGGCTGGACTACCAACTATTTCAATGGAGCCTCAAAATGGTTAGGTGATATCAATACGGCTATACAAGTAGCTCAAACCAAAGAGGAGTCGGGTAATATTGATGAATATTCGAATAATCTTCTCCAAGTTGCCAGAATATGGCGTACATACATGATGAGCGAACTAACGGATTTATTTGGCCCAATGCCTTTAAACGGCTTCCAAGGTTCAAATCCCGATTTTAACAAAGTGGAAGAAATCTATGATTTTATGCTCAAAGAATTAAAAGACGCTGTTGTAAAAATGAATGATGCTACGGTTATTGATCGAGTAAAGAAAACAGATCCGGCATACGAATATGATTTTGTCAAATGGAAAAAGTATGCCAACTCTATGCGAATGCGTCTTGCTATGCGCATATCAAATGTTGATCCTGCACGAGCCAAATCAGAATTTGAAGATGCAGTTAAAGACAATAACTTTATAGCCTCTCTTGATGATAATTTTCAGGTTAAAGAAAAACCCGGTTGGGACCCTCTAACAGGAGTGATGAGTCGCGAATGGAATATGCAGTGGATATCTGCAACTATTAATAATTTGTTCATCGGACTCGGAGGTATTACTTCTGAGTCACAGATAGCAGGAGATGAAAAAGCCATTGCAAACATTAAACCTGAAAATTGGATGGGTATAAAATACGAAAATCAGTTTACAACAAAAACAAACGATCCTTCAGCTGGATATTGGTTCGATGGACTTCATTCCAAAATAGACCCACGCGCCTATAAAGCATTTATTATTCCCGGACAATTCAATAATCCGGAATATAACAAGTATCCTTCATGGGCTCCTGCTCAAACAAACACAACAAAAAGAGCTTTACTGAAACCAAAAGCCGGAGATCCGGAAAAAACTGACACATTGGTGGTTATTGATGCTGCATACTGTTGGAATGCTGCAGTAGCGGGAGAATGGGATAAAAAAGGCACATATAATAGGGTTGTAGGATGGCCTGGATGTATGCCACGTTTAGCAAATAAATTCAGAAACAGTTCTATGTCACGTATTTTTTTCGCATCGTGGGAATCATATTTCTTAATTGCGGAAGCTGCAGTAAAAGGCTGGATTGTGCCTATAAATGGAAAAACAGC
>JAQWBH010000402.1 GCA_028707405.1 Parabacteroides sp.
TAAAAACAAAAGAGGTAGCAATTTCTTTACCGTATATGGTTCCGTTGATGAGTGATAATACTCAAAGTCCCCCTATATATGTATTACCCACATGGGGTAAGCTTATAGAAGGAGATCATGGTTATCTAATTCAAGCGGCATATCCCAGATTCGCATTTGATAAGGCACCGCGCTTATGGGAGGAACAGAAAACATTGGCTTATAAATATCGAACGTGTATTATTTACTCACGTGATAAAGGTGTTACTTGGAACTACTTAAGCACAGTGGCTTCACCCGAGCAATATCCTCTACCTGCGCAGGCTGAAGGTTATTGTGAGCCAGACTTACTGTATTTTGAAAGCGGCAGAATTTTATGTGTAATGCGTTCCGGAGGAAATCCGGGTGGCAGCATGATGGAACGGTATACACCCCTTTACTCCAGTCATTCTAAGGATGGAGGACTCACATGGACACCTCCAGTAGCGATTGCACCGTTTGGAGTAAACCCAGTATTGTTACGAATGAAAAATGGATTAATAGTTTGTCTTTCGGGAAGACCAGGTTTTTTTCTAATCTTCAGCACTGATGAGGGAAAATCTTGGTCTTCTCCATACTGGATAAGTAAATCAACCGGTGCTTATTTTCGTAGCTCTAGCGGTTATGGACAGTTACTCGAATTAGAACCTGGAAAATTGGGAGTTGCATATGATGAATATTGTGGTGAAAGTGAGAGGCAAAGAATGGTAACAAAATTTAAAAGCTTTACAATTGAAATCTGCAATTAAATATTAAGTTCCATAATTTCAATAAAAACTCTAATACATTTTTTGTGTATAAATAATATAATCGAAAATAGTCATGAATAAAATCAAGTTATACTTATCCATTATTTTAATTGTGTGCTTGCAGAACATGATAAATGCGCAAGAGACAGAAATACAGGTTTCTAAAATTTGGGATCAAGGAAAACACAACGCTTTTCCTGATCTATTTCAATATAAAAAATATTTTTATGTAGCTTTTCGTGAAGGAAATAGCCATGTAGATAATCTAAACAATGGGAAAGTGAGATTAATTAGGTCTACTGATTTGAAAAATTGGGAAACAATTGAATTATTTAAAATGGACGGAGTTGATATAAGAGAAGCTAGGTTATCAAAAATGCCTGACGGAACTTTGTTAGTCACATTGGCTGCTGGTGTATGGAAAGACGGACAATATCTTTCTTTATCTCCTTATGTATCATTTTCCGATAAGAAAGGGGAAAACTTTTCGGTATTAACTAAGACAGAAATCGACAGTGCTATTAAGCCTGCTCTTGATTGGATATGGCGAGTCACCTGGCACAAAAACACAGGTTACGGCATATTATATCAAATATATCCTGGACAAAGAAATACAAAAAATTGGAATGCATTTCTCGTCAAAACTTCAGATGGAATAAAATATGAAAAAGTTTCGCAACTAAACATGGATGGGAACCCCAACGAGAGTACTATCCGTATTGATAATAAAGGGAAAATGTACGTATTGGTGCGTCGAGAAAGTGCCGATCAGATGGGTGTATTGGCTAAAAGTGATTTTCCATATGTAAATTGGAATTTTAATAAATTGACATGGAGATTAGGAGGTCCCAATTTTCTTTTCTTAAATAACGATCAATTAATAATTGGATCACGTTACCGTGAAGACAAATCAGCTATCACAGCCTTGCTCGTCACAGATTTAAATGGCAATGTACAAAAAATAGTAAGATTACCAAGTAGTGGAGACACTAGTTATCCGGGTATGATTATTCACAAAAAACAATTATTAGTGGTGTATTACTCAAGTCACGAAGGGAAATCTAATATATATCTAGCTTCCATCCCTTTAAAAAATTTCAACATCAAATATTAAGAGAAATTCTAATGAGAGTATATTCATTTCGAAAAATTGAAATAAGATTAGTCAGGTACAATTTTAATATAATTGTAATCATATAATTATGAATAAAATATTGTTCTTTTTGCAAATTATCATATTCCTCTCATGCCCATTAAAAGTTAATTCACAAATAGTATGGGAAGAGAAAGGGTATAAATCAACTGAAAGAGTAAAACAAGGTATACCCGCATTTGGAAAAGAAGTTATTTATTACAAAAGGAAGGGAGAAACCGTGCTAACCGTTAAATTAGATGAACCTGTTGTCATAGATGTTGCCAAGAAACCTGAAAAGTGGGGATATTTTCAATTTCCGGGTATTAATAAAACAACTGACGGTACTCTATTTGCGACATGGCATATGGCAGAAGATGCTGTTACTAGTTACGGTTTAGTTGGAGGATCAAGGAGCGTAGTGTCGTATGATGACGGAAAAACATGGTGTGAAATTAATAATCCTATTCCATCAGTTGGTGGAATAGAATTACCTAACGGGGACAAAATCAAAGTTCATACACCAAAGGCAATCAATAGAAGAGACCTTAGGTTGCCAGATTCTTTGGCTGCTGTAAAAGAAAATTATGGGAGAACTTTCATCTACTATAAAATGAGTGAATTGCCACAAGAATTACAAGGCGTATACTTAAGTAGAATGAAAAAGGGAGAAAATACATGGAAAATTGAAAAAGCAATTCTTAATGACCAAAGTGCAGTAAGATATATTGATTCGGGCTGGTTTCCTGTCGTATGGTGGGGAGATATGCAGATAACACCGAATGGCTCTGTTCTAGCAGGTATCTATCCCGGTTTTTATCTAGATGAGGACAAAAAGGTCCCTCCCTCCGGAGTGATATTCTACCGATCAACGGATAATGGAAAGTCTTGGAATTACCAGGGAAAAATTCCGTACCAACCGGATTTAACAACTGATCCTAATGGAATGAAACGTGTTGCTTTAGGATATACAGAACCGGCTTCTGTTCTTCTTAGTAACGGAATTTACGTTTGTGTAATGAGAACGACCGATGGATTGGGAAATAGTCCAATGTATGTATCTCATTCTACTGACCAGGGAGTTTCTTGGACAAAGCCTAAAACATTTACAAACTCTGGAGTCTTGCCAAAATTACTTCAATTAGAAAATGGATCAATCGTCCTTGCTTCAGGTAGACCTGGAATTCAATTACGATTTGCTATTGATGAAAAAGGTGAGTCATGGACAGATCCGTTTGAAATGCTACCATTTGAGAATTTACAAGGAGAGGTGTCATGTGGTTATCCCGATATTGTTCCTGCGGGACCGAATAGTTTCCACTTGATCTATTCCGATTTTAAATATCAAAATAAGAATGGAGAAATAAGAAAAGCAATCAAAATCAGGAAAGTCGAAATAATTACATCAAAGTAATATGATATATTACGGAAACATTTAAATAGAGATATTTTATATATTAATAACTATACTAAGATGACATTCAATCGAATTTTATTATTATTTTATTTCATCGGCCCATTTATACTAGTTGCCCAAAAGCCATATGCCCTAAATGGTAACCGAGAACTTTTTATTGACAACTTTTTTATTGATCAGTTATCGAATATTGAAATAAAACTGCATCCTCCAATTGATGAGGGTATCGTTTTAAATTTCGACAAACCATGGGAGGGCCCTTTCTGTGGCTATGTGACTATTATTAAAGACAACGATATTTACAGGGTGTATTACCGAGGTTCACAAGGGGGTAGAGATGGAAATAACAACGAAGTTACTTGTTATGCAGAATCAAAAGATGGAATAAAATGGTACAAACCCAATTTAGGAATCCATACAATTCAAGGATCAAAAAACAATAACGTTGTCCTAGCTAATGTTGCTCCTGTCACTCATAACTTCAGCCCATTTCTTGATAAAAATCCTAAAGCAAGACCGGATCAAAAATACAAAGGCCTGGGAGGAGTCGACAGGACTGGCTTATTAGCATACGTATCAGAAGACGGTATCCATTGGAAAGAATTACAAAATGAAGCTGTGTTTAAAAAAGGGGTTTTCGATTCGCAGAATGTCGCATTTTGGTCCGAAAGCGAAAAATGTTATGTTTGCTATTTTCGTATCTGGTCCGATGGCGGATTTACTGCATATAAAGGATTTAGATCTGTAGGACGTTCAACATCAAGTGATTTCATCAATTGGTCAGAGCCAGAAGCGATGACTTTTGGCGATACCCCCATGGAGCATCTCTATACTCAACAAACAAGTCCTTACTTTAGAGCGCCGCATATATATATTGCAATTGGTGGCCGGTTTATGCCCGGACGTCAGGTTCTGACAGAAGTACAAGCAAAAGAGTTCAACGTAAACCCCGGTTATTTTAAAGACTGCTCGGATGCCTTTTTTATGACTTCACGGGGAGGAAATGTAT
>JAQWBH010000403.1 GCA_028707405.1 Parabacteroides sp.
CTATCCGGCCGTATGACCTATGATTATATGAATAAGTACTTGGCCGAATTTAACTTCGGATATAATGGTACAGAACGGTTAGCAAAATACCACCGTTTTGAATTTTTCCCTGCCATGTCTTTGGGTTGGGTCGTCAGTAACGAAGATTTTTGGAAGCCGGCAGAAGAGTATGTCGATTATTTTAAAATAAGGGGCTCTTACGGCTTGGTGGGTAGTGATGAAACAGGTTTAAATGCAGGGGCTCCTCACTATTTGTATATGAATTCCGTGAATATGTCCGGCGGATATAGCTTCAGTTCCGGCTATACTGGTAATTACACGTTACAAGGTCCCAGCGTGAGCAGCTATGCTTCCCAAAATCCACATTGGGAACGTTCAAAACAATTTGATGTAGGTGTGGACTTGCGGATATTTAATCAGGTAGACCTTACGGTTGATTATTATCACAATAAGCGAGACCGAATTTTGATGAAACGAGCATCATTCCCATCTATTCTTGGATATTCCAATGCCATACCTTGGGCCAATATAGGAAAGGTTGATAACAAGGGAATAGAGTTAAGCTTAAACTGGAGAAAGCAATTAACATCCGATTTCACTATTGATGTCAGGGGAAATTACACATATGCGATAAACAAATATGTATATGTGGATGAACCCGATTATCCCTATGTTTGGCAAACCAATACGGGAAAACCATTGGGCTATATGAAAGGTTATATATCGGAGGGTTTGTTTAAAGATTACGAGGATATCGAAATAAGTGCTGATCAAAGTTTATTTGGCAGCGTTGTTATGCCAGGAGATATCAAATACCGGGATATTAATGGTGATGGTAGAATCACGGCTGAGGATCAGGTTATGTTGTCGTCATATGGTAATATGCCACGTATTCAATATGGTTTTGGTATTAGTATGATGTATAAAAACCTGGACTTTAGTGTGTTTTTTAATGGTTCTGCCAAACGACGCATAATGTTGTCTGATGTGAATCCTTTTAGCGCGAATGATACAAATGATCGAAACCTAATGAAATGGATTGCGGATAATCACTGGACAGATGACGGAAACCATGCCAATGTTTCGTATCCGCGTTTAGGAACATTAGTTAGTCACATAACCAATAATCAACAACCAAGTAGTTATTGGATGCGGAATGGTAATTTTTTACGATTCAAAACTTTGGAAGCAGGATACACATTCCCATTTTGCCGTGTTTACATAAGTGGGGATAATCTTGCAGTATGGTCACCTTTTGATTATTGGGATCCGGAATTATGGTTCAATACTTATCCCTTACAACGGACTTTTAATATCGGTGTGCAATTTAAATTCTAATTTGAAATAAGTTAAGATATGAGAATACAAAACAAAATAGGAGTATATGCAAAAGTGATAATGATCTTAGTATTGGTGTGTTTTAATTCGTGTGATTATCTGGATGTTGTACCACCAGAGCAGGCGAATACCGACGATATGATGATTGATGATCAAACTACTTTGCGAAATTTATATGCCTGTTATGGATATTTGCAAAATGGGGACGCAGACCTTCCTTTTTCTGCTACCATTGATGGAACTGGTAGTGATGAAGCTGTTATGCCACAGGAATGGGACAGATTTGGCTCAAGAGTTCAATGGAATGCCATTACTCCATCGTCTATCAATGAGGATAATAATTACCCATGGGTGGTTTGGTATAATGCGATCGGGTATTGCAATCAATTTTTGAAATTAATTGAAGAAAATAATCCTACCCTAAACCCAAACGATAAAGAACAATACAAAGCGGAGGTAAAGTTTTTAAAAGCTTATTACCATTTTAGGGCATTGCAAATGTATGGACCCATACCAATCATTGATGAGTTTCAAAGTTCAAATATTTCCAAAAACGAAATTCCCGGACGTTTTCATTTTGATTATTGTGTGGACTATATAGTTGACTTACTTGATGAAGCTGTTGGTTTTTTACCTACAACTCATTCAAACCCCCAATACTATGGAAGAGCAACTTCGGTCATCTGTAAGGCGTTAAAGTCACGTGTTTTGCTATTTGCCGCATCTCCACTTTGGAATGGGGGTTTCCCTCATAGAACATGGACAAATGACAATTTCGAAACCCCCGGTTATGGAAAAGAATTAGTAAGTTTTGAGTACGATTCAGATAAATGGGTAAGAGCCAGAGAGGCCTGCTTGGAAGCTATCAAAGCGGCGGAGAGTATAGGCGCAACACTATTCGACCTTAATGCTTCGGAAACATTACGTAAAAACCAACAGGTACCTTTACCTCAGGTTCCAAACCTAAATTTATCTACAGAAGAGGGGGAGAGGTTTCAACAAAGAGTAATGATGCTCAGATATATGAATACAGCACGACCAGACGAAGGCAATCAAGAAATTATATGGGGAATAACAAATGGGAATAATGAGAATATGAGAATGTCTTCTTTACCGCATTACATACTCGTCAACAACCAAAATGTAAATGTAGGCGGATGGGGAGGCTTGTCTCCTACTTTATACACCGTGGAGCATTTCTTCACCAAGAACGGGAAATTACCTTCGGAAGATATTGCTTTCGCTAACCAATCAGATTGGTTTAGATCTGCAGGATTATCAAATAGCGATATTATCAATTTAAACGTAAACAGGGAACCCCGCTTCTATGCATGGATCTCTTTTGATGGCGATGAATATTCAACTGTAGCAGCGAATCGTTCTCCAATATACTGTGAAATGCGTAATCCGCAAAAAGCTGGATATGACGCCGCTATCTGGGGTACCCGTAATTATTCGGTAACGGGTTTCCTCAATAAAAAATGGGTACATCCTAATTTTAACTATACCGGAACCGGATGGAATAGTAATGTTGACAATTGCATATATCCCATAACGATAATCCGGCTTGGTGAATTATATCTGAATTTAGCGGAATGTGATGCCCATTTAGGAGGATCTTACACAACGGAAGCATTAGAGTACCTAAACAAAATACGTGAACGTGCCGGTGTTCCCGACTGGACGGAGTCATCGCTTGCCCAAATGAATAAATCGTTATTAGATGCCATTTTGGAAGAACGTTTTGTAGAACTCTATATGGAAGGTCATCGTTATTATGATTTAAGGCGCTATGTAAGAGCTGCAGACTATTTGAGTAAAAATGCGTATATGGGTTTAAATGCAGTACTCAGGGCACCTTCTTTCGAAGTATTCAATACACCGATTGAAGTCAATCAACCGTTTGGATGGGATGATCGTATGTATCTAATGCCAATCTCCAATAAAGAGTTGTATGCTAACCCACAAATGATCCAGGCTCCCGGTTATTAACCTAAAAAAATAAAAGATGAAGAAAATAACGTATATAATATTAATATTATTAGCTGGAATATTATCAATATTGTGTTTTTCCTGCCAGGATGATGAGAGTAATAATATATTTCCGGACAAATATATTAAAATTCTTTCTTTGAAAGAGAGTGGTATTTTAGATTTAGAAATGAATACGACGCAACAAAGTGTAATGGATTCTATTCTGATTCTAAAAGGTGGAGGACGTCCTAACACTGTTTCCAATATGGAGATGAAAGTCCTTACAAAAGAGGAAGCTGCTATTTTTGGTGGATATGAAATTGATAAGATTCAAATCATACCTGCCGATGCATATGAAATAGTGCAAGGAGATAAAATAACACTGGAAGCTAATGAAAGTTACAAATATGTCCCGGTGACTTTTTATCCCCAAAAAATATTCACTGCAATGAGAGATTATGGAGATGATGTTGTTTGGTCGTTGCCCATCACCCTTGTGAGTTCTACAGATACGATTAACACTTCTCAAAATAAACTATTCATACGCTTTGATGTTCGTAGTCCGTTGTTAGATTGGAATATGGATGATATGCAAATAGCCGAAATTACCTACCGATCTTTAGAGTGGACTATTTCAGCTAAAATAGCCAACACTGAAGAAAATACATTGGACTTCACTTGTGAGTTGGATGTCTCAGAGAATGAACAGCTGGTAACTGCATATAATGCAAAGTATGGCACAACCTACGAATTATTGCCGGAAACCGCTTACGATTTCGATAAATTTAGTTTCAATATAGGAGAAAAAGTTAGCACTGCAAACATTACTCTGACCCGTACAGGTTTACAAAGTAATCATGAGTATCTGTTGCCGCTCAAGTTGGGTACATTGTCTACAAATGCAATGGATATAACCGATGATATAAGATATTTGGTGGTTTCAAGCCCAAAATATGGATATGAAGATGTGGATAGATCGGACTGGAAGGTTTTATT
>JAQWBH010000404.1 GCA_028707405.1 Parabacteroides sp.
GAATGACAGTATTTGTGGCGATGTAGATTTCAAAGCTGTATCAGACAAAGTAGGGGCCATTACTCCTGTTCCCGGAGGAGTAGGAACTGTAACCTCTATGATATTATTAAATCATGTAATTAAGGCTATGAAACTTCAAGAGATTCAAAAGATAAATATTGCTGATTCATAAATTATTGGCCGTATATGTGCTTTAAAATAAATCTTACTATCACATCATACGGCCATTTTTTAAATATTATTTTCTCCTTGTTATCATTACAACAACTTTTCCAAACCTTCTATAGTATAAGGTTTACCTGCTTTTTTTAATTCCAATTTTTCTAAAATCAATGCATGTTTCTCTCTGGTTATCGGGTAAAGGATAATAACAACACCGCATAAAATCGAAAGAATACCCGGGAAAACAGTAAATAATGTTTTTATTGTATTCATTGCTTCCGGTGTCTGGTTCATACCAAATGTAGCATTATAGCCTCCCCAATAGAGTAAGAGCCCGGAAATCTGTCCGGCTAATGCACCGCCTATTTTCCCACAGAAAGAGAAGTAGGACATAAGCATTCCTTCTCTTCTTCTTCCATTTTTGAGATCATCAAATTCGAATACATCATATAGAAGTGTATAGCTTAAGGTCCAGTGGCCTGCAGAACCGATGTTGAAAAGCATGCAATAAATCAGTGTAGCAGCTAAGGTTCCCATTACAACAAATTTTGCACCAATCATAATAACACCTGCTATTATGCAACAGGCTATGTACACCATTCTCTTGTCAAACTTAACACCCAATGGCCCAAGGGAAAGAGCAACCACTATACCTGCAATGGTAATCCCGGTATAGATAATAGAAGCTTCTCCTTCCCCTTTGCCCAAATGGTATTGAACGTAAAATAAAATAGAAGAAGTTGAGATGGTATAAGTCATGTAAAATAAAAGATTAGCCAATATAACATTCCGATAGGGTTTTATTTGCATGATTTCCCATATTTCTTTAAATAAGTTTCCTTTAATTGCAGTTTCTTCATCTTCAATGATTAATTCTTGACCTCGAGTTCCACGCCAACTGATTAATATTGTAATTGCGGCAATAGCTGCAATTACAATAACTGCATATTGCCAGGCCTGTGCGTCTGTTGATCCACTGGCTTTAAACCGTGAGATTAAAAACGTGGGGACAGCACTGGCACAGAAGACGCCAATAAAATTAAAGGATTGGGCAATGGAACGAATTTTGGTTCTTTCCTCTGCATTCAACGTTATGCATCCACCCAAAGCGAAGTAAGGGATATTAAAGGCAGTGTAAGCAGTCCAGAATATCATAGCTAATATTATATAATAGACACCTTTAGCAATACCTTCAATTTGAACATCAGAGAAAAGAAAAACCATAGCTAGTCCAAGAGGAATAGCAGAACCAAGCAAAAAAGGTCTCTTTCTTCCATACTTACATTTTGTTCTGTCTGACCACAATCCAATTAGTGGGTCGGTAATGGCATCCCACAGGACAGCAACAAGTATGATAGTTCCTGCTAATGCAGGATTAATGCCGGCAATTTCTGTTAAAAAAAACAATAAGAAACCTACTACAAAGTCGTAGGCAATGGCATCTCCTACAGAGCCGGATCCATATCCGATTTTTTCTCTGACAGTGAGCTTTCTGTTTAAGGCCTTATCACCTATGGACAAATCAGGCATAACTATTTTCCTCCTTACAAACAACTGGATTAATAGATATTCAATAATTACTAGTAACCTTTGCAATTAATATGACGCAATTTCTATGCCATTATATAAACGTTGGGATTATATATTTATAAGATTCAAAACTTTACAGATTATTGTTAAATATGATAAATATATGGATGTAAAGATTGAATATATCGATGAAATAGCAATGTCCCATCAATCTTATCCATAAATTTATTATTTCTGACAAAGATTTTTTATTATTGACAAATTTCAGGTAATGTTTCCTATTCTTAATTATTTTTTATTTCTGAATATTCACTTGTAGGATTTTTATAGCTGTACTATACTGAAAACAAGGTATTCTTTATATTTGTACGAAAGGAAGGACCCGGTATGACGAAACTACAAGCGATACAAGATACAGCGCAAGCAGTTGCTGAAGCCATATCTGCAGCCATAGGAGTAGAAACGGAAATTGTAGATATTGAACTCAACATCGTAGCGGGCACAGGAAGGTACTTCCATAAAATCGGCCAAATAGAAGAAGGCGGAAACCTAGACTCGGGAGAAATCTACGGTGTCCTGTTGAGTACGGGCAATGAGTACATTATTGAGGACGCATTGATCGACCCGATTTATTTGGGTGTGGAGAATGAACTAGCTGAAGTTTGCTGCCCGATTAAAATTGAAGATCAGATTATAGGCTTAATTGGACTGGTGGCTTTTAATGAAGAACAAAAGATGATCATCATCGAAAAACAGCAAAGCCTTCTTAATTTCACAAGGAAAATGGCGTCTCTTCTTGCCAGCAAAGCTGTTGAAATCGAAATTTCTAATAAAATGAGCATAATGTTAGAATCTATCCATGAAGGGATTATTTCTGTTGATCACAATGGTATTATAGATAACTGTAATATAATGGCAGGAAAATTGATTGGGAAGGAAAAAAATGAACTGATAGGAAAAGAATTAAGTGAATTTTGGAGCGATACTCCCATCATGGAAGTAATTCAAACGGGTAAGGGTTACGATGACAACGAGGAGATTTACACTGATGTAAATGGAAACATGATGCATTTTCACACTACCGTTACACCTATCTTTGTCGATCATTACAGCAGTTTAAACGTTCTTTCCAAATCCAAATGTATCGGAGCAGTAGTTTCTTTCCGGGACATTGCCGATGTACGGAAGATGGTATACACTATGACAGAAGAAAAAGTAAGTTCCTCATTCGATGAATTTCTAGGAATCAGCACACCAATACAAGATTTAAAAGTACAGGTAAAAAAGATAGCCAATGGGAGATCCACTATTTTAATCACCGGAGAGAGTGGCACCGGAAAAGGGCTGTTGGCAAAAGCCATTCACTTTTCAAGCACAAGAACGCCAAATCCTTTCATTTCATTGAATTGTGGAGCTATACCGGATACCTTGATAGAAAGTGAACTATTTGGATATGATCCGGGTGCTTTTACAGGAGCTAAGAAAAATGGAAAACTGGGAAAGTTTGAACTGGCAAATAAGGGAACTATATTTTTAGATGAAATTGGGGACCTTCCTTTGCACCTTCAGGGGAAATTGTTGCATGTTTTACAATATCAAAAAATAGAAAGAGTAGGAGGTACCAGGGAGATTCCCATTGATGTCCGTATTATTTCAGCTACAAATCGAAATCTTGAGCAAATGGTACAGGACGGCGAATTCCGGGAGGACCTTTATTTTCGGTTAAATGTCATTCCCTTGAATATACCACCGCTCCGAGAGCGAAAAGTAGACATACCTATATTACTGGGTCATGCTTTGAATCGATATAACCAATTGTTGGAAAAGCAGATCCGTGGTTTTAGCCAAGCGGCCATGCAGTCTTTGCTGAAGTATCACTGGCAGGGAAACGTAAGAGAGCTGGAAAATGTAGTCGAATATGCTGTCAATATGGAAACCACAACAATGATAAACCCGGAGAGCTTTCCTCCCCGTTTTGGTCGTGAACAAAGGGTTTTCACGGACATCCTTACTCTTGATGAACAGCGTAAGGAACTGGAAAGGGAAATAATTATAAATTGCTTAAAGCAAATTGGTTACAGTGTAGAAGAAAAAAGAAAAGCAGCATCTATTCTGGGAATCAGCGAATCCACCTTATACCGTAAAATGCGAGAGCTAAGTATTAAATTATAATAAAGTGAATTCAATTACAACAAAGAGTTTGTTATTTTTAACAAACTCTTTGTTGATTTTAACAAATCCCTCTAAAACATTCTAAAATACGCATTCATTCACTTGTTTTTTATCTATAATTTTCTATTATTAACAAAAATCATTAAAATCCCAATTCTTAAAATATTTATTAATACGATTCCAGTGCAGGATTTCACCTCTTTATAAGGAGTTTTTTCGTCATAGAAAACCATGGCATAGATTTTGCTTAATTTAATAATAATTAGTCCAAATTCAAAGGTTCTTTAAGGAGGAAAATAGAGTGGAAAGCATGAAAGATAAAGTAGTAATTATTACAGGCGGATCAGGCGGTATGGGAAAAGCATGCGCTAAAAAATTCTTAGAAGACGGTTCCATCGTATACATTGCAGATATTAACAAAGATAATTT
>JAQWBH010000070.1 GCA_028707405.1 Parabacteroides sp.
CCGGAACTCTAGTTCATAAGGATCATTACTGCCGGTTTTGTAAATTAGATTCAGAAAGTGTTTTTTATATCCTCCGAATTCTGTAATAAAATCAATATTTAAATAACCATCTTCAATCCAGACTCCACTTTTCGACCATGCACCATAGGTGTTTAGCCTTATGGGATCGGTTCCATAAATAGAATCATTTTGATTAGATAAATCCTCTGCTATACTTTTAGTAAGAACCGAATCCATTCGGATAATCTGTGCGGCATGACTATATCCGCTGATTTCATCGCTAAGTAGTGTGAAATAAGCAATTGCGCGTCGTTCTTTCAGATTCGATGGGATATACGAGTTTACCGGCATAATTGTCGTACTGTCGTCTAGCTGTAAATAGTACGAGTTATCACTTAATGGTTTGATGGTCACTATGCCAACCGACATCTTGTCCAGCGAATAACCATCATCATCACCCAAACATGAAAAGAAGCTTAGGAAGCATAATATGATCCCACACATCAACATTGAATTTTTCATCTTTTTCATCTTGCTTTCGATTTTAATATTCTCTGTTTAATAGATGAATATCTGGATGAAAACGCTGCATACAGGCGATTATAAATAATGTTAAATGCTTAAATAATTGAAAATTAGAGTTGCAGCACGATCTGAAGCTCCTTCATTTCCTAGTATGCGGATTATATTATTGTATTCATTTAGCATAGAATTACGATAAGAAGAATCATGAAGGATCCGTTCCAATTCTTTATGAATCTGTTCTTTGGAAAAGCGATTTCCAAAGAGTTCTTGTACGATTGTCTTTTGTCCGATCAGGTTAACAAGTGAGATATATGGAATATGAAAAAAATGTTGAAATATAAAGGAGGCAATTTTCCCCCAAACAACGTAATAACAAACCACTTGAGGCACACATAGTAAGGCTGCTTCAAGAGTCGCTGTTCCAGATGTAACTAACGCAGCTTTGCTGTGTTGTAATAATTGATAGGTTTTTCCAAAAATAATTTTGATATCTCTATTTGCGATATAACTTTCGTAGTCTTTAGCTTCCAATCCGGGAGCTCCAGCTATTATTGTTTGAAGTTCCGGGTAGAAGTTTGCTACTTCCAGCATGGTTGGTAGGTTGTCTTTGAGTTCCTGCTTGCGACTTCCGGCAAGCAAGGCAAGAATAGGTTTATCGTTTAATTTCTCTTCTTTAATAAAATGGTCGGGGTGCTGAATTTGGCTTGCCCTGAATTTGGCAATAGCATCAACAGAAGGATTCCCTACATAATCCACATTGTATTGTAGTTTATTATAGAAATCTATTTCAAAAGGCAAGATACAAAACATACGATCAACATATCGCCGTATAGCTTTGATTCGATACTTTTTCCATGCCCATATTTTGGGGGATATGTAGTAGTAAACAGGTATGTTTAATTTTTCCTTGACAAACTTGGCAATTTTTAGATTGAAGCTTGGATAATCAATGAGTATAACTACATCTGGACGATATTGACGAATATTCTCTTTACAAGTTTTCATATTTTTCAATATGGTCTTAAGGTGCATGATGACAGGAATGAAACCCATGTAAGCCATTTCCTTGTAGTGCTTGACCAAAGTTCCGCCTACAGCTTGCATCAAATCTCCACCTAAAAAGCGAAAATCAGATTCTTTATCAACTTTTCTTAAAGCTGCCATCAGGTTCGAAGCATGTAAGTCTCCGGATGCTTCACCGGCAATTAGGAAATATTTCATTATATCATTTGTTTCAATGTTTCTAGAAATACATAGTCTGTTACATCAATTTTGCAAGGGACCAGCGAAGCATAACCATTATCGAGTGCTAATGTATCATTGTCGGGATGAATGGGCTGATTATTTTTGAAATTTCCAGAAAGCCAATAGACTGTTTCATCATGTGCGTCTTTACTGACTTTATATTCGTTAGTCCATCTCCCGTCAGCTTGGCGGCATACTTTTATTCCTTTTATTTTTTTTCCGACAGGAATGTTTAGATTCAAATAGGTTCCATGTGGAAGCCCTTCTTTGAGTATCCATTGTACAAGCTCGCACCCGAGGCGCCCACTTTCATTGAAATCGGCATTTTCATCGCAGTCCATTAGAGAAATGCCGACAGAAGGTATTCCAAGGACACATCCTTCTGCCGCAGCACCCATTGTTCCTGAATATTGTACGCTGATTGACATGTTACCACCATGATTGATTCCCGCTACAACCAGATCCGGACGATTTTCAAGTATTTCGTTAATGGCCAGCTTTATGCAATCGGCAGGAGTCCCCGTACATTTATATAAGGTAAGGTTCTCTTTTTTATCAACTAGTTTGCAACGGATGGGTTCCATAGAAGTAATGGCACATGATGAACCCGAACGCGGTCCGTCCGGTGCAAATACAACTATTTCACCTAAGCCTTTCAGGCTTATAGTGAGTTCTTCGATGCCTTTGGCATTTATTCCATCATCATTTGTTATTAGTATAAGAGGCTTCTTTTTTATAGTCATTTCTTTTAGTTTTACTGCAAAGATAATAATAAATTCTGATCTGTTTTTAAGACTAGGGGACTCCAGACTGTTGGATAATAAAAATGGCGAACGATTTATTACAATTATTCGCCATATTTTATATATAAGCTAAATTGATGACCTTGCGTACGGCGGTTAATTTACTATTTGTTTCTAGTATGAATGATATGTACTATATTATTTATGATGCATTGGTCATTCTTGTCTGAATTTAAAAGATAAAACGAGCGATTTTCACAAATCACTCGTTCTTCTAATTTAGATGTAAATCTAAATAATCATTTATCATCCTTGAAAAAACAGAGACTTTATTTACTTCATTCCACTTTTTCAATCAAGTCATGCCTGTTTTTCTTTGGCAGCGTAAAGATAATTCGATTTTTTTTAGTGACCATTCTGATTTCTATTAAAGAAGAAAATATTATTACTAAAAGCGAAAAACAGCTTGTCTGTTGTTGATTCCATGATGGTGATTGACTATTTGCTTGTTAACAGAATTAAATTAGCACAAATTTAATCCATCCAATGTTTTTATTACAAACTACCTATATTGAGTCGTCAGTGAAATTATTTAATAAACGAAATTGCTTCTATTGTATAGAGTTATTGTTTTATTGAGACATTTTGTGTTTATAACAGACTAGATTTAAGTATAAGCGAAGATATATTTCTGTAAGTCTCCCTATTTATATATCGATCCACCTATGTAGTTCGATATGCAAAGTAATACATGCAAAAAGATTTTTCCGGACCTATGCAGAAATTCTTCCAATAAAAGGATAAAGTAGATAGCGAATAGTGCTTGAGGAGTAATAGTCTGAAAAACAAGTTATTCAAGGGTGTATATGATTTTTTATTTGATATTTGTAAATTTGGAATAATTAAGTACTCAATTTTAGAGATTCGGATATTCTGAGTATATTTGCAAGTTATCAACAATTGAGATAACTTTTCAACAAGAGAGGTAAGGTTTTTGGCTAAGCACATTTGGCTTCGTCATTTAATGTTTAGTTTTGCCTCCGAATAAAATGACAAAGTATGGGAAAGATTATCGCTTTAGCTAATCAAAAAGGTGGCGTAGGAAAGACGACAACAACAATAAATCTGGCGGCATCATTGGCTGCTATGGAAAAAAAAGTACTGGTCGTTGATGCAGATCCGCAGGCAAATGCCTCATCAGGTTTAGGAATTGATATCCGTAATGTGAAGCTCTCAATTTATGAATGCTTGATTAATGGGGAGAATGTGAAGGGAGCAATAGCGAAGACTGAAGTTGATGGGTTGGATATTATTCCGTCGCATATAGACTTAGTCGGTGCTGAGATTGAGATGTTGAATTTAGAAAACAGAGAGCAGATTCTGAAACAGACACTCGTTCCGCTGAAAAGTGACTATGATTATATCTTGATTGACTGTTCTCCTTCGTTAGGTCTTATTACAGTCAATGCTCTTACTGCCTCTGATTCTGTATTGATTCCAGTTCAATGCGAGTATTTTGCGTTGGAAGGTATTGGAAAACTTTTGAATACGATAAAAATTATCAAGTCAAAGCTTAACCCATCTCTTGAGATAGAGGGCTTTTTGCTGACTATGTATGATTCGCGTTTGCGTTTGGCAAACCAGATCTATGAAGAGGTAAAGCGTCCTTTTCGAGAATTAGTTTTCACAACGGTGATTCAGCGTAACGTGAAATTGAGTGAGGCTTCGAGTTATGGCAAGCCTGTGTTATTATATGATGCCGAGTCAAAGGGCTCACTGAATTATATGCAGTTGGCTAAGGAATTAATTGATAAAAACAAGTAGATAATATGTCAATAAAAAGGGCGGCTTTAGGCCGTGGACTGGATGCCCTTATCACAATGGACGATTTAAAAACGGGAGGGTCATCGTCAATTAGTGAGATTGAGTTGAGTAAAATTCAACCTAATCCGGATCAGCCTCGTACTATTTTCGAAGAAGAATCGCTACAGGAATTAGCGACTTCCATCCGTTCATTAGGTGTAATACAACCTATTACATTGAAGGAAACAGGGGTAGACAAGTATATGATTATTTCTGGTGAGCGTCGCTATAGGGCTTCATTAATAGCCGGATTGGAACGTATACCTGCCTATATTCGTACAGCTGCCGATGAAAATGTCGTTGAAATGGCATTGATAGAGAATATTCAACGAGAAGATCTGAACTCTATTGAAATTGCTTTGGCTTATCAGAAACTGATAGACACTTACGGTCTTACTCAGGAACAGCTGAGTGAGCGGGTAGGTAAGAAACGTGCTACGATTGCCAATTATTTGCGTTTGCTTAAACTTCCTGCTGAGATTCAGGTAGGAATTAAAGATAAAAAAATTGATATGGGGCATGCTCGTGCTTTGCTACCCGTAGAAAACCCGAAAGCTCAGCTTGCTCTTTACGAGAAAATTCTTTCTGAAGGTCTTTCAGTTCGTAGTGTAGAGGAACTGGTCCGAAGTGAGGCTGAAGTTCAGACGAAAAGGGACGAGAAAAAAGGTGGATCTGTTGTACATAAGCTGAAGATGCCAAGTGAATACAACCTGCTTAAAGACCGCTTGTCCGAATTCTTTGAGACGGATGTTCAGCTTTCGTGTAGTGATAAAGGGAAGGGGAAAATTACTATTCCTTTTACTACAGAAGATGAATTAGAACGATTGATTGCGTTGTTTGATAAATTGAGATGAAAAGCAGGATTATAGTCATTTTAATTCTGATTGGAAGTTGTTTTACGTTACAAGCTCAAAAGTTTGTAGCGACAAAACCGGATACAATAATAAAGACGGCAGCAGTTGATACGTCAGTGTTGGGTGTAATGGCTAAAGGCGAAGCACAGCCGATAGTGAAACCTCCGCAAAAGTCAAATCCGAATAAAATACTTCTTTATGCACTTGTTCCAGGACTTGGGCAGGTATATAATCATAAGTATTGGAAACTTCCTATATTGTATGGCGGATTGATGGGATGCATGTATGCTATCACTTGGAATAATAAGAATTATCAGGATTATAAAAGTGCTTATTTTGATATTATATACGATTATGCCCAATATAAGGGCGACAAGAATTATAAAAATTGGGGATCGTGGATAAATTATGTGCCTGAAGGCAGTGAAGCAACTTACGTTGCAAACACACAATTTCAGGAAAATTTGAAGCGGCGCAAAGATTATTATCGTCGATATCGCGATTTGAGCATCATTATTTCGATTGGGGTATATGCCATTAGTATAATTGATGCTTATGTGGATTCGCAGTTATTCGATTTTGATATTTCACCTGACTTGAGTTTTCATTGGTCGCCTGAAGTAACTCCAAAAACTCATTATACTACGGCATCGTATGGGTTGAACTGTTCGTTTTATTTTTAAATTGATGGGAAGAAGCATATATATATTGAGTCTGTTTTGCTGTTTTGCGATATTCGGATTTGCACAAAATACGAATACGCAATCATCTGAATATACCGAATCTCTATACAATGATGTTGGAGTAATGCCTGAAAGTTTGGATGAAAATATTGACAGCCTGATGCATTCATGGAATGTTCAATATTTTTCAAAGAAAGATAATTTTTGTCATGACGATATAGAAAATGTGTATTTTGATGACTCGGTTTATGTCGAAAGACTTCAACGCTTGCCTCATATTATCCCTATGCCTTATAATAGCATTGTCCGTAGGTGTATTGATTTGTATGCAGCTCGCAAGCGCAATTTGGTACGATATATGGTGGGGATGGCTGATTTCTATTTTCCGATGATTGAACAAGTCCTTGACAAATATAAGCTTCCTTTGGAATTAAAGTACCTGACTGTTGTTGAGAGCGCGCTTAATCCGACAGCATTATCAAGAGTTGGTGCTTCAGGATTGTGGCAGTTCATGCTTCCTGTGGGTAAAAGCTATGGCCTGGAAATAAATAGTTTGATGGATGAACGACGTGATCCGGTAAAAGCGACTGAGGCTGCATGTAAGTATTTTAAAGATATGTATGCTATTTATGGTGATTGGGATTTGGTGCTAGCCTCTTATAATTGTGGTCCTGGAAATGTGAATAAGGCTATTCGTCGTTCAGGAGGAAAGACCGATTTCTGGCAGATATTCCCTTATTTGCCACGTGAGACACGCTCGTATGTGCCGCTTTTTATAGCAGCCAATTATATTATGAATTATTATTGCGAGCACAATATATGTCCGGTACAGACTAATTTGCCGTTGGCTACTGATACTGTTATGGTGAATAAGATGTTACACTTGCAGCAGATTTCAGATGTACTGGGTATTGATATGGGTGAGTTACGTGCACTTAATCCTCAATACAGACACGACATAGTTCCCGGAAACATGGGGTATATGGCACTGAAACTTCCGGCAGCACAGACATATGCTTTCGTAGATAAGGAAGATTCAATTTATGCCTATAAGCGTGATGAATTGCTTGCAAACAGTGTGCAAACAAACATGCCAGTGAAAGAAGATGTTGAATCGGCGGTGAAGAAAGTTACGCACATCGTTCGTAAAGGTGAAAATATTTATTCTATAGCTCATCGTTATGGGATTTCGGCTAATAGTATCCGTAAATGGAACCGCCTGAGATCGAATAAGCTGGCAAAAGGTCGTCGATTGATATTGAAAATTGAAGTTGATAAGACTCTTTTGAGCGAGAATAATGTGTCGAAGAAGAGAAATAAGTCCGAGAAGAAAGCCACACCGGTTTCTTCAAAATGTAGTTCATTGGCAAGATACAAAGTCCGCTCAGGTGATTCTTTGTATTCCATTGCAAAAAAATACCCTGGTATATCGCCTGAAGCATTGCGTAAAGCAAATAAATTGTCTGATTCATCTATTCGCCCAGGACAAGTTCTCAAAATTCCTGTTGTTTAATTCTTGTGTATTCGTTTTAAGTATTTTATTTTTCGTTTTTGTTCCTTGTAGTGAAGAATAGGATTTTTTTATTAATATCTTTGTAAAATGATTAATCTACAAGCTATAAAACACGTATTATGAAACAGCTGAAGTTGTTTAATCCATACGATTACGATATAAGTAACAAGGGAAAACTATTCTTTATCAGTTTGATAGGAGCGCTGTTTATTAGTTATCCGAATATTGCATGGATTCCGTGGGATCTGAAATTTAGGGTTCATAATTATTATGTAGCGTATTTTGTATATTTAGCATTTCGCTTTTTATTTTTTTGGGCGATGTTGACATTTATGTTGTGGAATGATTTTCGTAAATGTAATCTTTCTTCATTCTTCTCCCGATTAGTGCATAATGTATTAATTACTATAGTATCTTATGTTGCCTATGTCGTTTGTACATATCTGTTCATGACATTGAGCATTGCTGTGATTCAGCATAATTTTGATATCGATCTTGGGTGGCGTATGATTTGCCCATTTTTTCGTCACGGTAAACATTTGGAGTATTTTCCTGTTGACTGTTTTGGCAGTATTTTGATATTCCAGCTCTTTACGGCGTGTGCGCTTTCTACTTTTATTGGGCATGTTGCTATGTTAGTGAAGCAAAAGTCTGAGAAAGAACAGGAGATTGAAACTTTGCGTAACGAAAATCTGCAAAGCCGCTGTGAAGCTTTGGCCAATCAGATTAATCCGCATTTTTTCTTTAATTCATTGAACGGAATCTCCGCTTTAATTCGTAAAAAGGATGAAGACCGTACAGTGGAATATGTCAACAAGCTCTCAGACATTTTTCGTTATATTCTCCAAAACGATAAGCATGCTCTTGTTCCGTTATCAGAAGAACTTGGCTTTATTGAAGCTTTTAAATATGTGATGGAAGTACGTTTTGCGAACAAGCTAATTTATATTATTGATGTTCCCGACAATAAGAAAGAGCTGCAATTGCCTGTTCTTTCGCTGCTTCCACTTGTTGATAACGTGGTTGTTCATAATGTGATAGATAGCGAACATAAGATGACGATAAAGATTAAACTTAATGAAGTTGACGAATTAGTTGTATCTAATCCTATATATCCAAAGCTGATTCAGCCTGAGACGAATGGAACAGGGCTTAAGAACCTTGAGGGGCGTTTCAATTTATTGATGGGGAAACAGATTCGGATCGAAAGTGATGAAGTTACTTTTTCAGTATACCTACCTTTAAAATAATAAAATTATGAATGTATTGATTGTTGAAGACGAAACAGCTGCATATGAAAATCTAGTTGAGATTCTTCATGAAATAGATCAGGCTATTCAGATTGTTGGCAATACGGAAAGTGTATCGCAAACTCTTCAATGGCTGAAATCTAATCCTGCTCCAGATTTAATATTTATGGATATTCATCTCTCTGACGGTTCGGCTTTTGCTATTTTTGATAGGATCGAATTGGAAACACCTATCATTTTTACAACAGCTTATGATAAATATGCTATTGATGCATTTAAGGTGAATAGTATAGACTACCTGCTTAAGCCGGTAAAAGTGGAGGATCTTAAGCGGGCGCTGAATAAATTAGAAAAATTGGCGCATCAGGATATTGTCGATTATTTGTCCAAGCTGTCAGTTTTGGCTCCTAAACAAAAGTTCAAAGATAAGATGCTTGTCCCTTATAAAGATCGCTTACTGCCTGTTAATATGCGAGATGTGGCTTGTTTTTATACAACCGAGAAGAGTACATATATTTATTTAAAGGATGGGAGTCAATATCCATATTCAAAAACTTTGGAACAGATTATTTCGACTTTAGATCCGAATGAATTTGTCCGCGCCAACAAACAATATATTATTGCTCGCGACAGTGTGAGAAATCTGACGATTTGGTTCGACAGTCGTTTGCTGGTCACCCTAGATATAAATGTTCCTGAACGAATATATATTAGTAAGAATAAGGCATCCGAATTTAAGGATTGGATGATTAAGGGTTCTGAAGAATCGTAATGTAATTTTTTGCTTTCGTTTTCAAAGAGCCTCTTTAATTTGAGGATAAATAACTATCGCTAATAATAAATGTGTAAATTATGAGTAAAAGGGCATGAAAAAAATGAGGGTATAATACTACTTGAAAGAATTTGAAAATATATTCGAAAGAAGATTTATTTTAACTGAGTCGGATAACCGAAATTTGTATATATTTGTAGCTACTCTAATAATGGAGAGTAGTATTATGGGTGACATAACAGAGACTAAAGATATTAATAATAAGGACGATATACAAACGGCGGCGGATATAACAGCGATTCCGGATATTACACTTGTAAATAGTGAAAAAGTTGAGGCAGAGGTTACGACTTCGCTTTCACCTGATGAACAGATGATACAAGATGGGTTTAATGAGTTGCTGACTGATTATCTCAATTCGAATCATCGTCGGAAAGTTGAGCGCATAACGAAAGCTTTTAATTTTGCCAATCAGGCACATGCCGGCGTTAAGCGTCGCTCTGGAGAACCATATATTATGCATCCTATTGCTGTTGCAAAAATCGTATGTAAAGAGATGGGATTGGGTTCGACGTCTATATGCTCGGCTTTGCTTCATGATGTAGTGGAGGATACCGAATACACAGTAGATGATATTCGTAACATGTTTGATGATAAGATTGCCCAGATTGTTGATGGGTTGACTAAAATTTCTGGCGGAATATTTGGGGAACAGGCTTCAGCTCAGGCTGAAAACTTCCGTAAGCTGCTTCTTACAATGAGCGACGATATTCGGGTTATTTTGATCAAGATAGCCGATCGTCTGCATAACATGCGAACATTAGGGTCTATGCTTCCGGCAAAACAATTTAAGATTGCAGGGGAAACATTATATCTTTACGCTCCTTTGGCACATCGCCTGGGGTTGTTCTCTATAAAAACAGAACTTGAAGATTTGAGTTTTAAATATGAGCATCCACAGGAATATGCTTTTATAAACCTGAAGCTTAAAGCCACTGAAGAGGCCCGAAACAAACTGTTTGATCATTTTGCAATACCTGTTGATAAAAAGTTGAAAGAAATGGGTCTGCATTATGAAATGCGTGCAAGAGTTAAATCCGCCTATTCTATCTGGAACAAGATGCAGAGTAAGGGTGTGAGCTTTGAAGACATATATGATATATACGCCGTCAGGATTATTTTTGATCCGCTTCCCGGTGTCGATGAGAAAAATCAATGTTGGGATATTTATTCAGCTATAACAGATATTTATCGCATTCGTCCGGATCGTATTCGAGACTGGGTGAGTCGTCCTAAAGCTAATGGATATCAAGCTCTTCATCTGACAGTTATGGGTCCTGACGGACAATGGGTAGAAATACAGATCCGTAGTCGTCGGATGGATGAAATAGCAGAAAAAGGTTTCGCTGCACATTGGAAATATAAAGAACATAATGTAGAAGAAGATACAGAGCTTGATAAATGGCTTCAGACAATCACTGAGATTTTAGAGAGTCCTGATCCGAATGCACTCGATTTTCTGGATACAATCAAACTGAATCTCTTTAGTTCCGAAATATTTGTCTTTACGCCTAAAGGTGATATTAAAACTCTTCCGCAGGGTGCTACTGCATTGGATTTTGCTTATGCACTACATTCTGATATCGGAAATAAGTGCATAGGAGCAAAGGTGAATCATCGCTTGGTTCCGCTTAGCCATCCTTTGACAAGCGGCGACCAGATCGAAGTTCTTACTTCGCGTTCGCAGAATCCGCAACCTGAATGGTTGACTTTTGTTACAACAGCTAGAGCACGTTCGAAAATTGATGCTTTTTTGAAAAAAGCACGTAAAGAAGCTTCGAAAAGTGGCGAGGCGAAAGTATTAGAGCTTTTCAGACGTAATGATCTTGAGCCGAATACATCCTATATCGATAAGTTGAGTATGTATTTTGGTTTCTCACAGCGTGATGAGTTTTATTATTCTGTTGAAAAAGGAGATGTGATTCTGCCGGAAAATATTCATAAGATATTAAAGAAGAAAACGGACAATGTACTATTCAAATATGTGAAGCAAGCATTGCGCATGGGCACAAAGAAAGATAAAGATGAAGAGACGAAACTTACCCAGCAGCAAGACCAAGACAATGAAAAGACTGCAAAGAAATATGACAAAAGTAAGCCGTATGTATTGAGGGAGGAAGCATTCGAGCGTAATTATGTTATTGCAGATTGTTGTAAACCTATTCCCGGAGACGAAACGTTGGGCTTCATTAACGATGATGGGAATGTGGTGGTTCACAAACGTTCCTGTCCGATAGCTTTGCGTCTGAAAAGCAGTTTCGGCGAACGGATATTAAATACCGAATGGAGTAGTCATCATTCTTCCTTTGAAGCTACGCTTAGAATTAAAGGGATTGATTCGATTGGTGTTTTGAACAATATAACGCGTACTATTTCTGACGATTTTAATGTTAATATTATCCGTCTTCTGATTGAAGCAAAAGACGGAGTGTTCGAAGGCAAAGTGAAGATGAAAGTGCACGACGTTGAAGATATCCAACGGATGTGCGTCGTGCTTTCAAAATTTAAGAATATTCAGTCCGTAACACGTGTTGCCGATTAGCAATTAAAAAGGCAAATCATCAACAGGACTTGGTGGAGCAAAGTCCGTATTCGGTGTCGCTTGGGGTGATAAAGGGGGAACCGTGTTCATTGAGGTCGTTTCAGCAGAAACAGGAGTTGTCGGTACACTTGTTTGGCTGGTATCAACGCGCTCTACTTTCCACGCACTGATAGAGTTGAACCAACGTCCTTGATATTCGTGACTGTCAATGTCGATAGAGACTTTGAGTTCTTCCCCAGGCAGTATTGCAGCCTGATTGATACGGTCGGCGCCGAATATTTGGAAACAGATTTTTTTTGGATACTGATCATGCGTTTCGAGAACGTATTCTTGTTTTTTCCATTCGTTGCCATTTTTGCTGATGCCGCTTTGCAGAGGCAATGCAACTATTATCTTACCTGTAATTTCCATGATGTTTTTTATTATTCGCGTTTGCGAAGGTACGGTTTCTATTTTAATTTTACAAAAAGTTTTCAATTTATTCCGGGTTATTGTCGGGGCTTAGATTTTCAAAAGCACTCTTCATAGAGAGAAGCTCTTCTTTTATCTGTTTGAGTCTGTTGATAATTTCCTCTTGGCGAACAGTGCCTTCTTTGTTGTCTTTTAATTTTTGCCGCGCACCGGCAAGAGTCATGCCACGTTCTTTGACAAGGTTAAACACCACTCGTATGGAGTCGATATCTTCCTGTTTATAAAAACGTGTCCCTTTAGTTGTTTTACGGGGATGAATCATGTCGAATTCCTTTTCCCAGAAACGTAAGGTCGATTCGTTAATGTTGAACATTTGTGCTACCTCGCTGATTGAGTAGTAGAGCTTTAGATTTTTATCTTTGTTTAGTGCCATTTTATACTGTGTTTAATCCATTACCTGACCATGGTTTTCAGCAATCTGAATCATGCGATCATATTCTTCGGGCGTCAGATCCATGTAATAATATTTTGAAGGATTGTCATGTGCGCCACGTACAATTACTTCGTAGTGCAGATGCGGTCCTGTTGATTTTCCAGTGTTTCCAACTTCGCCAATAATTTCTCCGCGCTTAACTTTTGTACCTACACGGACACGAAATTTCTGCAGATGGCCATAAACGGTCTGAAATCCGTAGCCGTGATTGATCATTAGGCAGTTGCCATAACCTTGTTTCCATGCAGCATATGTAACGATGCCATCACCTGTAGCATAAATATCCGTTCCGATCTTTGCCGAGAAATCCATTCCAGAATGAAAACGTGGGGTGCGATAGATTGGATCAATACGCATTCCGTACCCGGAGGCGGTTTGTTTCAAATCTTTGTTTGCTATGGGCTGAATGGCCGGAATGCATTTATTTCGTTGTTCCTGGCTTTTTCCAAGTGAGATAAGCTCGTCTAGGGAGTTGGATTGTACATATAATTGCTTACGGAGCATATCCATTTTTTTCGTGGTTGATATCACTAATTCTGCGTTTGAAAGACTCATAAGGTGTTCATATCGGTTAGAACCTCCGAACCCCGACTTGCGTACAGATTCGGGGATCGATTCGGCTTGAAAAATGGTGCGATACAGATTTTCGTCGCGCTGTTGAATATCGCTTAACACTTCCAGTGCGTTGTTTAGTCGGAGCGAAAGAACTTCATATTGAGTCTGCATCAATTTGTTTTCTTTTTTTAGTAGAGACTCGACAGGCGAGTCAAATGTTTTCGAGAGGGCATAAAAAATACCGACACCGATAATAATACCGATACTCAAATGACGAAGAACTCCTATGAATCGGTCTTTTGCCGAAGGATAGACGCGTTCGTAATTGAGCGTATTTGGGTTGTATAGATAGTATGTTTTACGCCTTTTAAACAGTTCCATTGAATATTTTCTCGTTTAGAATATGGCAAAAATAATAATTTGCTGTACTTTTGCAAATTGTTTTTCAGAATATTAACGAGACAATAAAAATAGAATATGTTGACAGCAAAAGAAATCCGTGAGTCCTTTAAGAACTTTTTCGCTTCTAAGCAGCATCAGATTGTCCCTTCGGCACCGATGGTTGTAAAAGGAGATCCGACATTGATGTTTACCAATGCGGGAATGAATCAGTTTAAAGATATTATTTTAGGAAACGTACCGCGTAAATATCCACGGGTGGCTGATTCTCAGAAATGTCTGCGTGTTAGTGGCAAGCATAACGATTTGGAAGAAGTAGGTCATGATACCTATCATCATACTATGTTCGAAATGCTGGGAAACTGGTCGTTTGGTGATTATTTTAAAAAGGAGGCCATAGGTTGGGCATGGGAATATTTAGTTGAAGTGTTAAAGCTTGATCCGTCGCGGTTATATGCAACAGTATTTGAAGGGAGTCCTGCTGAAGGTTTATCACGTGATAATGAGGCGGCTGGTTATTGGGAGCAATTTCTTTCCAAAGATCATATAATTAATGGCAACAAGCACGATAACTTTTGGGAAATGGGAGATACGGGTCCTTGCGGTCCATGCTCGGAAATTCATATAGATTTACGTTCGGAAGCTGAGCGTGCGGCTGTGCCGGGCGTTCAACTGGTAAATCATGACCATCCCCAAGTGATAGAAATATGGAACTTGGTGTTTATGCAGTATAATCGTAAGGCTGACAGTTCTTTGGAACCTCTTCCGGCGCACGTTATCGATACCGGAATGGGATTTGAGCGTTTGTGTATGGCCTTACAAGGTAAGATATCTAATTACGATACGGATGTGTTTCAGCCAATTATCAAGGTGATAGCCGATATGGCAGAAACAACTTATGGGAAAAACAAACAGCAGGATATAGCTATGCGTGTAATTGCCGATCACATTCGGACAATTGCTTTTGCCATTACTGACGGACAATTGCCTTCAAATGCAAAGGCAGGTTATGTGATTCGCCGCATCTTGCGCCGTGCTGTTAGATATGGTTATACATTCCTGAATAGGAAAGAACCATTTATGTATAAGTTGTTGCCTGTTTTGATTGAGACAATGGGTGATGCTTATCCTGAATTGATCTCACAGAAGCAGCTGATTGAAAAAGTGATCAAGGAAGAAGAAGTTGCATTCCTGCGCACTTTGGATACGGGCATCCGCCTGTTGGAGAAGAAAATGGAAGAGATGAAGGCTGTTGGAAAAACAATGATCAGCGGTGCTGATGCATTCATGTTGTATGACACTTACGGATTTCCGTTTGATTTGACAGAACTCATTCTTCGCGAGAATGAAATGACTGCTGATGTGGATGAGTTTAATGTTGAAATGCTGAAACAGAAAGAACGCGCTCGTAATGCCGCTGCTATTGAGACAGGCGACTGGATTACGCTGCGAGAAGGTGAAACAGAATTTGTGGGATATGATGTCTTCGAATGTGAAGCAGAGATTATGCGTTATCGCAAAATTAAACAGAAAAGTAAGGAATTATTCCAGATTGTACTTGATAAAACGCCATTTTATGCAGAAATGGGGGGACAAGTAGGTGATAATGGATGGTTGATTGCAGATGATGAAACAATAGATGTAATTGATACAAAACGTGAAAATAATCTTCCGATACATCTGCTTACAAAACTACCAAAAGATGTGACTGTTACTTTTATTGCCAAGATTAATGAGAAGAAACGCTTACAATGCGAGTGCAACCACTCTGCAACTCATTTATTACACGAAGCTTTGCGTGAAGTTCTGGGTAATCATGTTGAACAAAAAGGTTCATATGTTTCTCCCGATCAGTTGCGTTTCGACTTCTCTCATTTTCAGAAAGTGACTGATGAGGAACTTCGCAGGGTTGAGCAGTTAGTCAACGAAAAGATTCGCAAAGATTTCCCGCTTGAAGAACGTCGCAATGTCCCGATTGCAGAGGCGAAAGCAATGGGTGCAATGGCTCTGTTCAGTGAAAAGTATGGCGATGAAGTGCGTGTTGTTAAGTATGGCAAATCTATCGAGTTGTGCGGTGGAACACATATTCCTTCAACTGGAATGATCGGCTCGATGCGAATAATCGGAGAGAGCTCTGTTGCAGCAGGCGTTCGTCGTATTGAAGCTGTTACTTCAGACAGGGCTGATGAGTTATATTTTTTACAGCAGGATTTGATTCGCGAATTGCGGTCGATGATGAATAATATGCCGAATTTGGTTCAGGCTATCAAACATTCTATTGATGAGAATGCTGAGATGAAGAAGCAGATTGAAGATTATATTAATGAAAAATCTATTCAGTTGAAAAAACAAATTGTCGCTGATGTAAAAGAGCGGAATGGCGTAAAACTGTTTTGTTATATGGGAAAAGGTCAGACAGAAGCATTCAAAAATATTGCTTTCCAGATCAAAGCCGAAATAAAAGGGAGCTTTGTATTTGTCGCAGGTATTGTCGAAGAAGCAAAATGTACATTAATGGTGATGCTGAGCGACGACATGGTTGCTGAAGGTTTGCATGCAGGCAAAATGGTTAAAGATGCTTCTAAATTTATTAATGGAGGTGGTGGAGGTCAGCCTTATTTTGCAACTGCCGGAGGAAAAAACTTGGATGGATTGACTATTGCTGTAGGCGAGATTATAAAAGAAGCCGGTTTGCAATAGATAAAAGTATTTTGTGTAGGCACGGATTTCACTGTTTTCATTTTTTGGATCGTGATATCTTTGTAATTTGTGTTTTTTGTAGTCTATAATAGTTGAATATGGAAGAGCAAAAAGTCATCGTCTGTACAGATTTTAAAACAGAGGTTCAAACTTTCCTGTCTAAAATGAATTATGACAAATTATTCATTCTGACGGACGAGAATACCTTGGAGAAATGTTATCCCCTAATAAAAGATATTCCGGTATTCCAGCAGTCGTCTGCGATTACAATCAAAGTCGGCGATATGAACAAGAATGTGGAACAGCTTTCGATTATTTGGACAGCTCTTTCCAATGGAGGGGCTTCACGTAATTCTATGCTTGTCAATCTTGGAGGCGGTATGGTGACGGATATGGGTGGTTTTGCCGGAGCTACATTTAAACGCGGATTGCATACGATTAATATTCCGACAACACTTATGGCTTCAGTTGATGCAGCAGTTGGTGGAAAAACAGGAATAAACTTCAATGGGTTGAAAAATGAAATTGGTTCGTTTTATGTTCCAGAATGCGTGTTTATTGATTGTGAATTTCTCCACACTTTGGATCATGATAATATTTTGTCAGGTTACGCGGAGATGATCAAGCATGCGTTGATTAGTTCTGTCGATAATTATGCTTCAGTCATGCTGTTTGATTTAGATGCAAAGATAGATTATGCTTTTTTGAATAAGATGGTTGCACGGTCTGTAGAAGTAAAAGAAGAAATTGTCAAAAAAGATCCACAAGAGCATAATATCCGCAAGGCACTGAATTTTGGCCATACAATTGGCCATGCTTACGAGAGTCTCTCGTTCCAGAAGAATACACCTTTGTTACACGGTTTTGCTGTTGCTGCAGGTATTGTGAGTGAATTATATTTATCGCATGTTGTCTGTGATTTCCCTATGGATAAACTTCGACAAGTTGTTTATTATATAAAAGAATATTACCGCCCGTTTCATTTTGACTGTAACGATTACGATACCTTGTATCGTCTGATGACACACGATAAGAAAAATGAAGGGGGAATTATTAACTTTACACTTTTATCTCAAATAGGGAATGTTTGCATTAACCAGCAGGTAAGTAAAGAAAAAATCTTGGAGTCATTGGATTTTTACCGTGAAAGTTTTGGCGTATGATCAAAATTGGCTACTTTTGCAGCCGAAAAGTAAAGCGGGATGTAGCTCAGCTCGGTTTAGAGTACGCGTCTGGGGGGCGTGGGGTCGCTGGTTCAAATCCAGTCATCCCGACTTGATTAATGATTCT
>JAQWBH010000405.1 GCA_028707405.1 Parabacteroides sp.
TAGATTTCAAGTACAAGGTAGTGCGGGCATATTTAGACTCAGGCAAGACCCAGCTGGAGATATGTGAAGAATATGGGATATCGAGGTCATCACTTATCAAATGGAAAAAACAGCTGACAGAGAACGGGCAGTTCAGTGTCACCAAGTCATACTGCGTCTTCTTTTACTTCTCAAGGCAGATCTTTCATTAGATGCTGTGGGCAAACAAACCGAAAACACCTATCAATATCTAAGGTTTGTCTACCGGCAACTGCCAGAGAATATGCCCCTTCTGACTGAGCTGTTATCCATAATTACTTATGACGGCCAAGGATTAAGAAACATCCCACACAATTTGTCAGATTCCCAACTTCTTGGGTTCCCGTTATGATAATAGAACGGGGCGCGCCACCGAATCAAAGTTGATGAGGTGACCCAAATGAAGGATTGAGAGGAATTACGCCAGGAGATCGCAGTTTTTCGCTACCAGCTCATATCCGGAGTGGTGAACCGTGCCACCCCCCTTAAGCCGGGAGAGATTGCGGTCTATCGGTTCAGATTCGCTTTGACCCCTTTGACCCAAGTGATGCTGAAGTCTACGAAAGCGGCAGGCTTTACGGAACTGCCCGCCTCCTGGATGCCAGGGCGAACTTCAAGAAGAAAAGAAATCCTGAAGCAAGCGAATCAGTCTCTCCCAAGACGCCAGAATTAAAGTTCTCCATGCTGGATGCAGCCTGGGCTAATTTGGGTGCAGAGCCGATGCAATACCGGAAGAAGGTGAAGGATGATGATTAATCCGTTTGATGAGGTTCCAGACAAGCTCGATTTCATGGGGGTCTCCCAACAGGAAGCCTTGAGCCGCATGATGTACGCTGTCAACAGCAAAACCCTGGGCGTTTTAACCGGTGAAGTCGGCAGCGGCAAATCAAGCCTTCTGGGAACCATGATGCAGAATTTGCCGGCCAGTGACTACCAGGTTATTTGTTTGTGCTCTTCCAATTTGAATGTCAAAGATTTGTATAGCGGTGTGTTAAAGGCAATCGGCGAAAGTCCGGCTTTTAGTCTATCAAGAATCAAGCAGCAGTGGCAGGAGATGATGGATTCCCGTCTAAGCTCTCATACTCGCCAGTTGGTAGTCCTCATTGATGAAGCCCATGAGCTTCCAGATGCCACGCTGCTTGAACTCCGATTTTTTATGAACCGGGGCTTGGATACCAAACCACAATTCCCGGTAATACTTTCAGGCCAGAATAAACTCCGTAAAGACCTGAGCCGCAATCGTATGGAGCCGATTGCTCAACGAGTCAGGATGCAGTACCATTTGGCCGGTATGAGCGCCGAAGAGTGCTCTGACTACATAGAGTATCGCATGAAAGTGAGTGAAATGGAAAGGCCTGTTTCACCGAGGGGGCCAAAAAGATGATCTATGCCACTTCCAAGGGCCTCCCCAGGTTGGTTAATCTCTTGAGTGGCCCGGCTTTGTATGCAGCCATGCAAAAGAACGACAATGCGGTTGAAGAAAAGCATGTTCATGTAGTCATTGCGGATCTAGACAAGCAGCGAGGAAATTAAAAAAATCGTTTGGGGAAAGTCTCCCTTGGGCTGTGATACCGCCAGCCGTTTCCCCGGGCGAACTCACAAAATGGCAGGTTGGCGCTCCAATAACCAAGTCCCTGGCAGAATGTCGCTTAAACACTCACGCCAAAGTCGGTGATTTCTTGCACCGTCAAACCAACTGGGCGCTGACAATAACTCAACTTTCGCAGTTGACTAAATACAATAACTATGCTGGAACAATTATCAGCCGTTTTTTTATATTAGACGGTATCAGTTCAATAAATTGTTGAAGAATATCGTCTATGGCCTGATCGGTCAAAAAAAAGTTTCTCTCTTATTAGATTGGTAAAGAGACTAATAAAGCAGAGCCATGGCTCTTGAAAAACTGATATTATCGATCTCATCACATAATTCGTAAAAAATGCCCCCTGTACCTCTCGGTCGAAGCCTGTCAGGCGCTCGGGTTGCTCTCCAGCATTGCCCTATCCTCCTGACAGGCAAGAGTAATAGTATTATACCCAATAATCAGAAATCCATTTACACAAAAGAATTTACAAACCCAGATATTTTCATTATAGGTTTCAAAAGACTATTACCATTAATCAATTATTCATCTTCGCTATCATCAATTGTTATCATTGGGCCAGTATCACTGTCGGGCCCGATAGTCTGCATATCTATACCGTTTAAATATCCATGTACAATTCGCCATTTATTTTCATTATAACCTGTGCCTGTAATATGGTTGATTGATTCGAATTGACATTGCGAAATATCAACTATTGGAGTATCATCATCTGGCTCAATACCTGCTAATATTATTGGCAAGGTAATTGATAATTCAGCCGATGGCAATTCTCTCCTGGTTCTTTCAAATTGAACAACATTTGAGTCAATCCTTCGCGCCAGTGATGCTGTAGGAATTACGCAAAGCCCCAAATTAATCATGCTTTGAGAATAAGCAGTTTGAAATTTAAAAATGTCAGAATACCACCTGGCCGCATTTCCAAATTGTACTTCGACCTGGATGGTCAGATCATCAAATGTTTTACGAAAATCCGCCTTTAAACCTGAATTACGAATATCAGTTGCCAGGGGATGATACTCCCAACCCAAGTCTACCGACAATCTGCGATCAAAATATGTATTCATAACCTGCTGTACTACATCAAGTTTTGGGTTTCTCCTGGATTTTCCCGGATAAACAAAAAGGGGCGTATTAGAAATAACATCTGTTATTTCATTCCAGCCATTTTTATATTTACTATGTTGTAAAATCTCTTGGGCAAATCTGTAGCTATATATCTCTATTCTCATTGTCCGCCTCCGGGTAAAGTGGGATCGTAAATCGGTCTATCCATCGGCCGGGTTTTTAGTGTTCCTTCCCAGTACTGGTTAACTCTGTCCCAGGCTATCTCAATATATTCGGCAACGGTATCACAACCGCATCCACTACGATTGTTTTTTATAGCTGCTATTACTGTACTGCCAACACCCAGGTAAGGGTCTAATACCGTATCACCCTCGTTGGTTAATGCCAAAACTAATCTTTCCACTAATTCAACTGGAAATTGACAGGGATGAATGGTTTTTTCACAATGATTAGCTTTTACATTAGGAATAACCCAAACATCTCCAGGGTTTTTACCCAACGGATTACATGAATATTGTCCTTTTCTTGGACCTTTAAAGTATTTTTTACCCGGGTATTTAGAAGGAACCCTTACTGCATCTAAATTAAAAGTATAATCGGATGATTTTGTAAACCACATTATTGTCTCATATCTTCCCGAAAAGCGGTATTTACAATGTAACCCATGTTCAAAATGCCAAATAATTCGATTTCGCATTATAAGATCATGTTCTTTAAAAAGTGGATATAAAATAGCATCTAATGGGATAACCTCTTTATCTGATCCAATATGATTACCCACCTGCCAACACAAACTACCTTTAGGATGCAGTACTCTTACACATTCTGCAATAGTAGCCGCCTGTTCAGCAATATAATGTTCTAATAATGCTTTCTTTTCGTATTTTTTGCCAATATTGTAGGGGGGAGAAGTGACAATTAAATGAATTGACTCATCAGGAATCTTATGTAAATAATCCAGGTTATCCATTACTGCCATATCAACCGTATAATCCGTTTCAAGACTGAATAATGTAGCAGTCATGCTATACCTCCTCAAACTTTTTCCCGGTTCTTTAGTATATTATACCATATTTAGGAACAACTGTTCCTATTTATATTAATAAGTTTTTTCTGGTGAAACATCAGACACCTAACTTCTCCCTCTCATGGTAGCTGTTATGTGATTATCTTCTATATTAATAAGACAAATTCCTTTTCTTTTAAAAGTGGGAACCGGGTTATTTTAAAAAGACGCATATTGAACAACAAAACCAAAAACTGTGCTACGAACCCAACCATGAGGGCAATTCATTTTGTTTTACATATTCTGGAACCTCTGAAGTACTCATTACGTCCAAAGATATGTTATTGGCTATTCCCGTCTTCGTATTTGGTAAAGGAGGGAATATTCACCGAGCAAGTTATCAATCGATTGGAAGATGCGGGAACCCGCGTGTACCCGGTTGAGATGTATGCGGTAAATAAAGGCTTTGCTCAGAACAAGATTATGCTCGGTTATCGCAATCTTAATGAAGTAGAGATTATAGAGGGTATTAAAAGGATGAAAAGCGTTATCTGAAGGGT
>JAQWBH010000406.1 GCA_028707405.1 Parabacteroides sp.
AAACGGGGCCAGTGTACAGTTTATCGACCGTGGAAGGTGTTTTGAATAGGTGTAATGACTGGTTCAATCTGCAAGATTGAACCAGCGAAGGATCAAAAAGGGAATTGTATGGGTTTTAAAGAATCTTCGGGCTATTGTTCCTGTTGTGAAAAAAATGTTCTCATTAGGGCGCAAACACCAAATCATGTTCTCCATCTTATTCTTTCAATAGTAACACTCGGTGTATGGATTATTATGTGGATCATAATGTGTATAAGGGTGACTGATTGGCATTGCAGTCAATGTGGGCAAAGTATATCATCGTCATCTGGTGATAAGAGTGGCATCATTGGTTCACATGTTAAAGGAATAAAAGAATGTTCATATTGCGGAGCTAAAAACAGGCTGGCAGATTATACTTGTGTCAGGTGTGGCAAGCCAATTTTGTGAAAGCGCTCTAACCTCCAATAGCTGGGTTGTTAAAAATGGATTTTTTATAAATTCAGTTGCAAAGACAGAGATAAATATAACGTAAAATCCATTAATAGAATAAATTCTCTATCCATTTTCTATCAATTAATTCACTATTGTTTTTTTTCATAAAAAATATATTGTTTCAACTTCCTGGAGGGTCTGTATAAGGAAATATAAGGGGGATTATTCAAAATGAGAAAATTTATATTTTGTATTGTTATGCTTGTTGTCCTTTCTTCCATCCCTGTTTTCGCGGAAAATACGCCCGTAAAGCATGATCCATCGGCGGGTCTGATGATTGTTGATGCTCTTCTGGTTCGTCCTACCTGTTTGACCGGTGCGATAATATCTTCGGCAACATTTGTCGCCATCGCCATTCCTGTACACCTGCTGGGATATTCAACACGTTTATCGAAGGCAATGGTGTATGCTCCATGGCGCTTCACTTCATACAGGAATCTGGGGGAATTTGGAACTTATAAGGACGGAAAGAACATGATCGGCGGCGAATGGGAGGAATCTGAATCACGCAACACATCCGCTCCAATTGATAAATCTAATCAATATGGAAACATCAAAGGAATTGTTTTAAATAGCGAGGAAATTATCGAGGGACAAATAATTGACATGAATGCCGATAAGGTAAAAATTCGCATCAGGAACGGAAAAGTCATGTCATATTCCTTTATTAAGGAGGTTAAGGAATTTTTATATCAATAAAAGCATAGAAGAATTATGATCGCATTTGGGCTGATGTTTTCGCAGATAGCACGGAAAGATGGGTAAAAAACGGATTTACCTCGTGTGAATAGAATTAATAGTTTGACGTAGCGGAACTTCGCACCGGCCGGCGTAAGGGCGAATAATTATTCGCCCTTACAGATATATTTTAACCTGATTTCGTCAGAAAGGAAAGAGGAACGATGATCCGTAAAACATTGGCGCTTGTGTTGTTGCTGTCGTTTGTTGGCTGCGGCTGGAAAACGACGTGCACGAAAACCAGGTCTTATGAGCTTGGAGAAGTAAGGATGGCAACCGTGGGCTCCAATTTGGTGCAAAGCGGATGCTTTGCCTCCCGATACGATCCATTAGGGCTCAATCTTGTTTTGTGGAACAGAAGCTCTCAAAACGATAACGACTTTTTGCCGGTAATTGATAAAGAACTGATATATTCCGGAAGAGAAGGCAATGTCCTGCATATATCTTACAGAGAATTTTATATCACTTACAATGGGCCATACATGGGCTCTTATGCCCGGACACCTTTCTTTCAGCAGGTCTACTATGACTTGAACAAATCAAATCTGATTATCTTCAAGGATTGGGTAATTCATGTGCTGGAAGCCGACAACGCGAAAATCCGTTTCAAAGTATTGAACGAACCTCCGCGACCTTTGATTCCCCCACCGAATTAATAAATCAATAATTTTAAGATATTCCAATATTCATTAAGATATTTTTGTGTAAAATATGTTTATTGACGGCGTAGTGGCGAATAATTATTCGCCCTTACAGATATATTTTCACAGCCCTAATTTCGCCTTTTCGCCTCTTCCCCAAGCGCGACACTCTTCAACATAATCATTGTATGCCGATGTTTCTGCAGTAGGCCCTGTGCGAAGCATCTTTATTTCGTCGCTGACCGAATATCTCTCCCTAATCAGCTCCACTACTCTTTCGTTAATTAATGCAACATGTGGAGATGCAGCCTTGATTTCGGAAATAAGATCATCGCTTAAGATTACTTCAAGAATGGATATCTCAGGCTGCTCCGGTAATATAATGCCATCCGGTACGCTTACATAGGTATCACCGGCAATGGTACAGAGTTCTGTTACTCTTTCCTCTGTACCAAACAACAGATCATAATCCGGCTCAACCAGGCAGTGCGTAGTATGCTGGCCGGTAATCTTTTGGTATTTGTATATTTTTGCCATTGGTATTTTCCTCCTGAATTATTTTCAGCATGTATTTAAGCGAATTTGTGTTTTTAGCATGTCCCAACAAGGAATTAATTATTTCCTGTTTTTCTGCTTTCACGGCGCGGCGAAACTTATATAAACTGTATTTACGGATAAATATTAATGTTCGCCAAATCCGGTATCCACAGAAATTAACACCCTTGCGGACTTTGGATATTGTGCTTTTGGAAAGCGCCAGACCAAGCGAAGTTAAGAACTCGATTATCTTATTTCTCAGCGCGAGACATTTATCGCGTGTTAAACCGATCAGCATAAAATCATCAACATAGCGTACATAATGTTTGATTTTTAAAATGCGCTTAATGAAATGATCCAGCGGATTGAGATATATCAATGCGTAGATTTGACTTAGCAGGTTACCGATGGGAATGCCCATGGGAGTTTCCATATCTGCAAACATCATCATAATGTCAACGAACCTGCGATCTTTTATCTTGCGCTCAATGAGCTTACGCAAGATACGGCGGTCGATGGAATAAAAGAATTTGCGCACATCAAGCTTTAAGATGTATTCCTCGCTTCCGTGTGTCTGCATGACCTTGCGGGTATATTTTGCGGCTTTATGCGTACCATAACCGATACGGCATGCAAATGACTGAGAAATAAAGGATCTGTCGAAAATAGGGTATATTATGCGATAGACGGCGTGCTGAACAACTATGTCACGGAATGTCGGAGCATGGATCACGCGACGCTTTGGCTCTGTAACGACAAATTCGAAGTAAGGACCGCGGCAATACCTTCCAGCATGTAATTCATTGAAAATATTATGCAAGTTTGCACCCAGGTGCCGTTCGAATTCATAGCATGCCCGGCGTGATCGTTTCCCGTGGCGTGCATCCATATAGGCTTGGCAGATGTTTTCCATGCTAAATGCCTTTTCGAATAATTCTTTGTATCGTTTCATTGTCTTTTCCGTTTACCTCTGGTCTTCGGTTTCCCTACCAAAAAGAGGTTTTCGACTGATTTCGCCCAAGGCCGGATGACATATCCCTGTGGCTCCACTATCCTCATTTCGAGGTTTGAGGTTTAAGCCGTAGTCGAGGCGGAACCCCACGTTGTTGTTCGAATTGGCGCGATAGTTGTTCCAATTCGCGTACCAAACGCCGTCATTCGAAGTGTTGTTCCAGTTCCCGGACGCGATCAGGCACATTTTAATATGCCACCCGTTGCTACCAATGTTTATCGTCTTTGATTTTTTGTATCCATCCGCCGATCATTCGGCCCAGTTCGTCAACTATTGCGCTTATTACCAGATATCGATGACGCGCCAACTCATTTTGATCTTGTTTCGTTTCTTTTCCGCCAATGAATCCGAAATATCCCAGTTCGTTGGCTAAACTCAGCTGCATTCGCAATTTCTCGTGAGTTATGTCGAGATTAGTCAAGGTGGTTTTCTTGAGATATCTTTTCTGTGCTTCAGTAATGAGATCGTAAATTTCATAAGCCGTATCCCTTATTCTATTAGCCAAGGCGTATTTCTCATGCCTGGGAAAATGATTTAGGTAAATATTCAACAATTTCACAAATTCCACATATTTTCTGTTTAATATTGCTTCGCTATTAACTCCCATCTTGCCACTCGCTATCGCTCGTTTATACAGGGTAACAGGCGAGGCGGAACCCCACGCTGTAGTTCGAATTGGCGCGATAGTAGTTCCAATGCGCGCACCAAACGCCGCCATGCGAAGTGCTGCTCCAGCTCCCGGACGCGAGCAGGCACATTTCATTGACGATGTACTGATAAAAATAATCCTTCCCGAACAGATTTGTGCCGGTGGCATCAACTGCACTTCCGGACATTGGTGCACCAAGG
>JAQWBH010000071.1 GCA_028707405.1 Parabacteroides sp.
TCCTTTTTCTGCTATTATAATTTGGAATAAATAAAAGATATCCATATCTTTGCGTGATAAATAAGCAGAAAGTTATTGCTTACCAAGAACGTTTAAATGTCAATATATGAGACGGATAATCTTTTATTTAGTGATCGGAATTTGTATGTCGGCAAATATGGTTGTAGCGCAGGATACACAGAATACAAATGTGGTATTGTTTCCTAAGGGAGCTCATGGTGAGAAGCTTCATTTGGTAGAAAAAGATGATACTACGGGAGCTAAAGTGGGTGGCGCGTCTGTGTTACGCGTATCGAATGTAAGTGAACCGACGATTACTATATATCAGGCACCTGATGAAGTGGCTAGTGGTGCTGCAATGATTGTCTGTCCGGGTGGGGGATATAATTTATTGGCATATGATTTGGAAGGCACTGAAATTTGTGATTTTCTGAATAATATAGGTGTGACAGCTGTTTTATTGAAATATAGAGTACCACGTCGTGAAGGTTTACCCAAATATCAGGCACCATTGCAAGATGTGCAAAGAGCTATAAGTTATATTCGAGCGAATGCTGAAAAATTGAACGTGGATTCCAGCCGTATCGGCGTAATTGGATTTTCAGCAGGAGGACATCTTGCTGCTATGGCAAGCAATAGTTATAACGAACGTGCTTATACTCCTATTGACGCAATTGACAAGGTCAGTTGTCGTCCCGATTTTTGTGTGCTGGTTTATCCCGCATACCTTGACGGTGATAATTTTCAACTAGCTCCCGAATTAAAAGTTACAGCAAATACACCTCCAACAATGTTAATTCAAGCTGAAGACGATAAATCGTATATTAATAGTAGTCTTTTTTATTATTATGCATTGAAGCAGGTTGGAGTGTCAGCATGGATGCATCTTTATAGTAAGGGAGGGCATGGCTATGGAGCGCGAGATACAGGAAGCGCAGTTAATGAATGGCCGGATAGAGTGGAAGACTGGTTGTATGAATTGGGTATAATCAATGTTAATGATTAACGTGAAAGGGTCGCAATGTGACCCTTATGTATTTATATCCGTTCGTTAAATGGTAAATTCTGAATAAGATTTATGTTGAAGCAACAGTTACAACAAAAATTACAACAAAAGCTTTCTCCTCAACAAATACAGCTGATCAGGCTAATTGAGCTTCCGGCTATAGAGTTGGAAGAGCGGGTGAAGCACGAGTTGGAGGATAATCCTGCGTTAGAGGAAGGAAAGGAAAATAGTATTGACAATAATCAAGATGATTCTGTTTCTGTTGATAATGGCGATGTAGATTCGAATGCAGATTATGAAAGTGATATTTCTTTGGGCGATTATATGACTGAAGATGATATCCCGGAATACAAACTTCGAGAGATAACCGAAAGAGACGAAAAGAAAGAGAACACTTCTTATTCCGCTGGGCAATCGTTGAATGAATATCTTTTGCAACAATTGGGATTGCGCGACTTGGAAGAGCAGCAAGTGCAGATTGCACAATATATTATTGGAAACATTGATGACGACGGATATCTACGTCGTGACCTTTCAGCTATAGCTGATGATATTATGTTTCAAACCGGACAGATGGTTAATGAAAAAGACATAGAAAATGTGCTTTTTATTATTCAAGATTTCGATCCGATAGGTGTAGGAGCACGTAATCTGAGGGAATGTTTGATGCTTCAACTAAACCATAAAAGTAAAACGGAAGAAGTGCAGTGTGCTGATCGAATTTTGACTGATTATTTTGATGACTTTACACGAAAGCATTACGATAAGATCCTTCATGGACTGAATATTAGTGAGGAAACATTGAAAAAAGCTATTCGTGAGATTACAGTCTTGGATCCTAAGCCTTGTGGAAGTTGGGAGAACTCAATGGAAGCTTCGCTGAGTCAGGTAATACCGGATTTTATTGTAGAAGCAATTAATGGTGAACTGGTGTTGAGCATGAATAGCCGGGGAATTCCTGAGATGCGTATTAATCAGGAATATGCAAATATGTTTCAGGATTATGCAAATAATAAAGCTAATCAAACGTCGAGTATGCGTGATGCAGTGCAGTTTGTGAAGCAGAAGCTTGATTCGGCGCAATGGTTTATTGATGCTGTAAAACAGAGGCAAGAAACGTTGCAGCGTACAATGGAAGCAATTATTCAGTTACAGCATAATTTTTTCCTGACAGGAGATGAAGCAACACTCCATCCGATGATCTTACGCGATGTGGCAGAAAAGGCTGGATACGATATATCGACAATCTCAAGAGTAAGCAACAGTAAATATGTACAAACAAATTTTGGAATATATCCTTTAAAATATTTTTTTTCTGAATCGATGCAGACTGATACAGGCGAGGAAATATCAACACGAGAGGTGAAGAAAATAATGAAACAGCACATTGATGCGGAAGATAAACGTAAACCTTTGACAGATGAAGAACTGGCTTCGATTTTAAGGGATAAAGGATATATTATAGCAAGACGTACAGTTGCTAAATATCGTGAACAATTAGGCATATCTGTTGCAAGGTTGAGAAAAGAAATATAATTTTGAACCTATGAAATTGATAGCAAATCTTATATCTGGTTTATTCCATCCATTATTGATGGTTACTTATGGGGTTTTTATAGCACTTGGTTTTACATATCTTGCTGTATATCCCACGACGGTGAAGTTGTTTTTACTAGTAGGTATATTTTTGACTACTGCCGTACTTCCGGGGATTTTGGTTTTTGCTATGGTACGTATGAAGACTGTATCGGATTTTGAACTGACAGATAGAAAAGGACGCGTCATCCCTTATCTTTTGTTTATTACATCAATTTTGTTCAGTCTCTTTTGCCTGTATAGGATGATGATGCCAATGTGGTTTCTTTCTTTAATATTAGGTTTTTGTGTGGCTTTTGTTATAACATTGTTAATCAATTTCTGTTGGAAGATTAGTGCTCATGCTGTGGGTATAGGAACTTTACTGGGAGCAGTGATGGGATTAGCACGTATTCATTTTGCAAATCCTTACCTTTTGTTTATTATTTTGATACTGATTGCAGGATCAATAGGAACTGCACGAATCTTTTTACAAAGAAATACACCCATGCAAGTCTATGGAGGCTTCAGTCTCGGTTTTATATGTACCTTTGCTTCCGCATTCTTAAGTTATGTCTATTTATTCATTTAATCATTAATAATAAAATAAGTTTATGAACTTTCCTACAGATTTAAAGTACACAAAGGATCACGAATGGATCCGTGTTGATGGCAACGTTGCTTACGTTGGAATTACTGACTACGCTCAAAATGAACTGGGAGAAATTGTTTTTGTTGATATTACATCAGTTGGAGAAACAATCGATAAAGAGGAAGTATTTGGTACAATTGAGGCAGTTAAAACTGTTTCTGATTTGTTTATGCCGGCTTCCGGCGAAGTACTTGAGGCCAATGCAGAACTTGAAGATAAGCCGGAATTAGTGAACCAAGATGTTTACGGTAAAGGTTGGCTTATTAAGATCTCATTAACTGATCCAGCCGAATTGAATGATTTGTTGTCAGCGGAAGAATACGAGAAACTGATTGCAAAGTAATTGAAAATGGAGATGAAACCTGTTGTAAGTATTATTATGGGTAGCACTTCTGACCTTCCGGTTATGGAGAAAACTGCCAGGTTTTTTGATGAGATGGAAATCCCGTTCGAGATGCATGCTCTGTCAGCACACCGTACTCCGGGACAGGTTGAAGTCTTTGCCAAAGGAGCAAAAGAACGCGGAATAAAAGTTATTATCGCTGCTGCCGGAATGGCTGCTCATTTGTGTGGTGTCATAGCTTCAATGACTACCGTTCCAGTGATTGGTGTTCCTATTAATTCGACATTGGACGGGATGGATGCGCTTCTTGCAATTGTTCAGATGCCTCCGGGTATTCCAGTCGCAACAGTAGGAATTAATGCTTCTTTAAATGCAGGTATATTGGCTGTACAGATACTTGCTATAAGTGATGATCAGCTTCAAAATAAGCTTACTGCTTACAAAGAAAACTTGAAAGAGAAGATTGTAAAGGCAAACGAAGAATTGGCAAAAGTCTCTTATAAGTATAAAACGAATTAATTCGATAATTGACAATTGGTGATGAACCCAATGAAGATAGCTTTCTCAGTGGGTGTTGTAATCATTAATTGTCAATTGTTTATTAGCAATGGTAGATTATTTCAATTATCATCGTCGTAAGAGTTCTGTAGTGAAAATAGGAAATGTGCCGTTAGGTGGCGACAATCCTATTCGTATTCAGTCGATGGCCAATGTTTCTACAATGGAAACACAATTAGCGGTTGAACAAGCTGTCCGAATGATTCAGTCGGGAGCTGAATATGTACGTTTTACAACTCAAGGGGAACGCGAAGCCCGTAACTTAGGGGAGATTCGAAAAAAATTGCATGATGCAGGTTATAATACGCCGTTAGTTGCGGATGTACATTTTAATCCTAAAGCGGCTGATGTGGCAGCCGTCGAAGTAGAGAAAGTTCGTATTAATCCGGGGAACTATGTGGATAAGATAAAGACTTTCAGCGTACTTGAATATACAGATGAAGAGTATGCGGACGAATTGAAGAAAATCAGAGAACGTTTTGTCCCATTTTTGAATATTTGTAAAAAGCATCATACAGCGATTCGGATTGGTGTAAATCACGGATCGTTGTCCGACAGAATTATGAGCCGCTATGGGGATACGCCGGAAGGAATGGTAGAATCGTGTATGGAATTTCTGCGTATTTGTAGGGACGAAAATTTTTCGGATGTTGTCATTTCTATTAAGGCCTCTAATACAGTAATGATGGTTCGTACCGTTCGGCTGCTGATTTATACGATGGATAAAGAAGATATGCATTATCCTTTGCATTTGGGTGTAACGGAGGCTGGTGATGGGGAAGACGGGCGTATTAAAAGTGCTGTCGGAATAGGAACATTGTTGTCGGATGGTATTGGAGATACAGTACGTGTCTCACTCAGCGAAGATCCCGAGGTAGAGAGTCCTGTGGCTAAAAAGCTAGTAAGTTATATTTTGCGGCGTGAAAACCATCCTTATATAGAGGCTTCATTGGCGCCGGACTTTGACCCGTTGAAAGCTGAACGTTATAGAACTCGTCGAGTAGGGAATATTGGAGGGAGCGCATTACCTGTTGTTATCTCTGATCGAAGCCGGGGCGATTATGAGTTCGATTTTTCATCTATTCCTGATTATATCTATATAAAGAAGGAAAATCCTGCGAATTTGCCTGATAATCTGCATTTAATTGTAGATGCATCGGTGTGGAAAAAGCAGAAAAATGTATATCCGCTTTTTGAAGCATCAGCGATAAATGCATTAGGCGATTGCGAAGCTTCTGTAAAATTTGTTCATTTGTCATGTAAGGAGTTGACGAATGAAGTGATAAAACAATTGAAGCAGGAAACAAATATTGTAGTTATACTAACTACGCATCACATTAATGGATTGGGTGAGCAGCGCTCTGCTTTTCATCGTTTGATGACAGCCGAGTGTGATGTACCTGTTGTTATTGCACGCGAGTACGATGAAACAGATACAGAAACTGTTGAATTACAGTCGGCAGCCGATATGGGTGCTTTGTTATTGGACGGTTTCAGAGATGGTCTGATGCTTACAGACCATGCTTGTAAAGCTAAATTAATGGACAATTATATGTTTGCTATTTTGCAAGCATCTTGTTGTCGTGTTAGCAAGACAGAGTATATATCTTGTCCCAGTTGTGGACGTACGTTATATGATTTGCAAACAACAGTAGCTCGCATCAAGGAGGCAACATCTCATCTGAAAGGCTTGAAAATTGGAGTGATGGGGTGTATAGTCAATGGACCTGGAGAAATGGCTGATGCCGATTATGGCTATGTTGGGTCTGGACGTAACAGGATTAATCTTTATAAAGGAAAAGAATGTGTATTGAAAAATATTCCTGAAGAAGAAGCGGTTAATTGCTTAGTGGAGTTGATAAAAGAAAACGGAGATTGGATGGATTAAAAGATAAGAAGGGGTGTATAAACTACTAATAATTGTCAATTGTTGACAGTCGATAATCTATTTCCTTATCTTTGCTCATTAATATGGATAGAATATGAAAGTTAAGATTATAAATAAGTCACAACACCCTCTGCCGCAATATGCAACGTCTAATTCGGCGGGTATGGATTTGCGTGCCAACTTGTCCGAACCTATTGTTCTTAAGCCGCTAGAGCGGAAACTGATTCCGACGGGTATTTATATTGCTCTGCCGGAAGGATTTGAAGCTCAGATTCGTCCGCGCAGCGGGTTGGCCTTGAAGCACGGCATTACTTTATTGAATACTCCAGGTACGATTGATTCAGATTATCGGGGAGAGATTTGTGTGATTCTGGTAAATCTTTCAGCTGACCCTTTTACAGTGAATGATGGCGAGCGCGTTTGTCAGATGATCATTTCGGCATATATTCCCATTAATTGGGAAGAGGTAGAAGTATTGGGTGATACTGAACGGGGAGAGGGCGGATTTGGTCATACAGGAAAGGCGTAATATGAAAAAGATAAAGCCTCAAATATTTGGAATAGCTATCGTAGTACTGCTTTTAGCAAGCATTTCGGTTTCAGCTATAAACAAGAAGACGAAAGGGATAGTCAAATCCGAAGGGATAAGTGCATTTGATCAATGTAAGGTCGATTATTTCTATTACGAAGGATTAAAGCTGAAAGCCGCAGGAAAATATGACGCTGCCTATGATGCCTTTAATTATTGTTTGGAAATCGATTCGACAGCGTCAGCTGTGCTTTATGAATTGTCGTCTTTTTATGCTCAACTGAATCATCCTGAAAAATCAGTGGATATGCTGAAACGTGCGGTGGCTTGCAGTCCTGATAATTTTACGTTTCGTATAGCCTTAGCGACTCTCGAACGAAATCAGGGAATGTTTGGTGAATCGGCTACGGAATATGAAAAACTGGTGAAAGATTTTCCTTCTAAGCCTGAACTGAATTATTATCTGGCAGATGCATTAACTCAAAGTGGTGAAATAGGGAAAGCTATTAATGCTTATGACGCGCTCGAAGCGTCAATAGGGATGAACGAGGCTTTGTCGTTGCAAAAATACAAGCTTTACAATTCTTTGAACGAGACGGATAATGCTTTTAAAGAGATGGAAAAGTTGGCCGATAAATTTCCACTTGAGGCAAGATATAAGATTATGATTGGTGATCTTTATTTGGAAAAAAATGATACAGTTAAGGCGTTATTATTTTATAAGCAGGCTTATGCTGTTGACCCAGCCAACCCATATTATACAGTCTCGATGGCTAATTATTATGAAGCCGTTGGAGATAAAGAGGCTGCCGAAACGCAGATTCGCTCGGCGTTGGTAAATAAGGAGTTGGATGTTGACACAAAAGTAGGCATACTTTCACGATATATTTTGCGTCTTCAGCAATCAAAAAAAGGGACAGATAGTGCAAATGCTTTGTTTAAAACATTGATTGAGCAGCATCCTGAAGAAATAGATTTGAAAGAGATGTACGGCGAACTATTAGCAGAACAGGGAAAGAATGAGGAAGCACGTTTTCAGTTTCAGTTGATTACGGAAACAACTCCGGATGACGCGACAGCTTGGCAGCATCTTTTGGAATTGGCTTTAAAGTCTGATAGCACTTCAGAAGTGATTCGGATTTGTCAGCGATGTCAAGAATTATTTCCAAAGGCTCCCGAGTATTATTTTTATTTGGGTATAGCTTATTATCAACAGGAGAAATACCAGCAGTCGCTGGATACATACTATGCGGGGCTGAAGATCATTCCTACCGACAATGTAAGTTTGAAATCGGATTTTTATGGGCAGATAGGTGATCTCTATTATCAAATGAAGAAACTCGATGATGCCTATAAGGCTTATGACGAAGCTTTGAAGTATAATGATAAAAACGTGGCTGTGCTTAATAATTATAGCTATTTTCTCTCATTAGAAAAGAAGGATTTGAAAAAAGCTGAAAGAATGAGCGCACAATGTGTGAAGCTTTCTCCTAATAATTCTACTTATTTGGATACGTATGCCTGGATTTTCTTTGTACAGGGTAATTATTCGTTAGCAAAAATATATATTGAAAGTGCTCTGTCAAATGATACAACAAAAAGTTCGGAGCTTGCTAGTCATTATGGAGATATTCTTTATATGTGTGGCGAAAAAGAAAAAGCGCTTGAACAATGGAAAGTGGCAAAGAATTTAGGAAAGAAGGATGCCATATTGGAGCGTAAGATTACTGAAGGAAAATACATAGAAGACAATGGGGAAAGAAAAGAAGGAAAATAATTTTTCTGGGAGCAGTTTTTTCTGTTTGGTCATATTTGTTGGATTATCGCTGTTTTCGTTTACAGCTTGTAAAACAACACGTAATTTATCTGTTCCATCTGCAGTGGTACCGGCTAAAGTAAATGAGAATAATACTTTGTTAAGTACAATTCAGGAGCAGACCTTGCAGTTTGAGACATTGTCGGCACGGATGAGCGTGAATCTTAATTTTCCAGAAAATGAGATGAGCTCGCGTGTGGATCTTAAAATGGTTAAAGACAGTGCTTTTCAACTTTCTGTGCAGCCCTTGTTGGGTATTGAGGTATTTCGAATGGAGTTAAGTAAGGACAGCGTAAAAGTTATTGATAGGCTTAACAAGCGGTATGTGGCAGACAATTATACTAATTTGAGAGGACAGACTACCGTTGATTTTAATTTTTATAATTTGCAGGCACTTTTTACAAATCATCTATTTATGCCGGGACAAAAGGTGCTGACAGAAAAACAATATAATCGCTTTAAAGTAAATATGGGCACATCCGAAAGTGAGATACGGATAAAAGATACAATGGATTTGCTTTATTTGTTTATGGCTGGAAATGATGGAAAGTTGCTTTCATCACAAATTTCAGCACCTGAGGACAAGTATATTTTGTCATGGAAATATTCTGATTTCAGTTTAAATGCAGGAAAATTGTTTCCAATGCAGATGGCGGTGGATCTGACTGCAAATGGGATCACTAAAGGATCGGTTGAAATGCATATTAATAAGATGCAAATCAATATTCCATTGACAATGGAATTTGTGATTCCTGCGAAGTATCAGCGTATCTCTTTAGCGCAAATTATTAAGTCACTTAGTCAGAAACAATGAAATATCGGTTAGTCTTCATATTACTTCTGTTTGCTATTTCTATTTTTGGCCAAAACTCTACTCGAGTTCGGGAATTGGAGAGACAACGTAAGGCGGCTATTGCAGAAATAGAAATGACTAATCAGCTTTTGCAGCAGACGAAACAGAGTACACAAAACTCATTGAATCGTTTAAATCTGCTCTCTCGGCAAATTGTTTCTAGAAATCAGATAGTAAATTTGTTAAGCCAGGAAATCGGGGAATTGGACAATCAGATTAATGTTTCTCGGCAAGAGATTGAAGTCCTTCAAAAAGAGTTAAAAGAGAAACAGGCCAATTATGGAAAATCTATTCGAAGCATTTATAGACGTAAAACTTCGCAGGATAAACTGTTGTTTATTTTCTCGGCAGACAATTTTGCGCAATCGTTTCGTCGTATGCGCTACTTGTACGAATATGCCGAATGGCAGAAGCGGCAAACCAATGAGATTATTGAAGAACAGAAACTTATAGAAACTAAACAACAAGTATTAGGACAACGCCGGACAGAGAAAAATCAGCTTCTGAGTGTACGTGAAGATGAAACCCGCAAACTTGAAACTCAGAAAGCAAACCAAAAAGTGGAAGTTAAGCAATTAAGTAAGAAGCAGAAGGAACTTGTTGCACAATTACGTAAAAACCAACGTCGTGCTGAAGATCTGAATCGTCAGATTGAAAACCAGATTGCTGCTGAGATTGCAAAAGCCGAAGCCGAAGCAAAGGCCGCTCGCGAACGAGCCAAAAAGCTAGAAAATGATCGTGCTGCACTTGCAAAAAGTACAGGCAAAGCCGCTCCTGAAAAAACGGTACCAGTTCGCCAAGAACGTTTAGCTGAAACAAAGGGCGGTTATGCCATGACCCGCGAAGAAAAACAACTGTCTGATAACTTTGCTGAAAATCGTGGGCGATTGCCTTATCCTGTTACCGGGCGTCATACGATTGTGGGTTTTTTTGGCGAGCAGCAACATCAGGATCTGAAGTATGTAAAGACGAATAATAGTGGAATAGATATTCAAACAGATCCGGGAGCAAATGCACGTGCGGTCTTTAATGGTGTTGTTACCCGCGTTTTTGTTGTCCCTGGATATAATAATTCCGTCATCATTCGGCATGGTAATTTTCTGACGGTTTATAGTAATCTCAGCCAGGTGTATGTTAAAGCAGGCGATCGTGTAACTACACGTCAGAACATCGGACGTATATACTCTGATCCTGAAGATGGAGATGCTACGATTCTGAACTTCCAGCTTTGGAAAGAGCGGACAAAACAAAATCCGCAGCCGTGGTTATATTAAAATGACTTTGAACAATGAAAGAATTAGTTTATTTTTCGGATACATTGTCTAATGGACTTCGTATAATGCATCTTCCTACTACTTCTCCGGTATTTTATTGCGGTTATGCTGTTGGTGCTGGTACACGAGATGAATCACCAGACGAGTTTGGGCTGGCGCATTTTGTGGAACACATGCTCTTTAAGGGTACTACGCACCATAATTCCTGGTACATACTGAACCGGATGGAAGAGGTTGGTGGTGAATTGAATGCCTATACCACTAAGGAAGCAACATATATTTATTCTGTTTTTATGGAAAGCGAATTCAAACGCGCTTTGAATTTAATGACGGATCTTGTCTTTCATTCTGTCTTTCCTCTGAAAGAGATTGAGAAAGAGGTGGATGTTATTCTTGATGAGATAAATTCGTATGAAGACAGTCCGTCAGAATTGATATTCGATGATTTTGAAAACATGCTTTTTGCCGGTCATGCTTTAGGTCATAATATTTTGGGTGATCAGAAGTCTCTCCTCCGGTTTAATACAAAAACCGGACAGTCTTTTCTCAGTCGCTTTTATGTCCCGGAAAATATGGTCCTTTTTTCGATGGGGCGCATTGATTATTCAAAGATTCTGAAGATGGCAGAGCGAGCTCTAGATGGTATCGATTTTGCTACATCTCTGCATCAACGAAAAGCCCCGGAAGTTATACCTCCTGTTTCTTCTCTGTTCCATAAAGATACGCATCAGTCACATGTATTGATAGGTGGGCGTGCTTGTAGTATGTACGATGAACGGCGTTTCCCTCTTTTTTTATTGACAAATATTCTTGGCGGTCCTGGAATGAACAGTCGCCTTAATGTGGCAATGCGCGAGCGAAATGGATTGGTTTATAATGTAGAGGCGAACACCACTTTGTATACAGATACAGGTTTAGCCTCTGTTTATTTCGGGACAGATCCGAAAAATCGTGAGAAGGCGTGCGCGTTATTATATAAGGAATTGTCTAAATTGCGAGATGTTAAATTATCAACAACCCAGTTGGCAGCCGCAAAGAAGCAGATTAAAGGACAATTGGGTGTTTCGAATGATAACAGGGAAGATCTTTTTCTTTCTTTTGGCAAAAGCGGACTTCATTATCATTGTTATAATTCCTTATCTGAAATCTTTGACAAGATTGATCAAGTTAAAGCAGAAGATATCCTAGCTGCCGCCAATGAGGTCTTTGCTCCGGAACATCTGTTTACGCTTAATTACGAATGAGCATCACCAGCATTCGGCCTTATCTTTCAACTGAGGAAAACGATTCTTGTCAAAAACAGGATTCTTGATGCCTCTGCGCTTTTGATCGGTATAGTCGTCAAGAAGAAGAAAGGCTTGTTTGCTAAGCAATGCTATTGCTGCCAGATTACATATGGCCATTAGTCCCATTGTTACATCAGCCAGATTCCAGGCAACGTCGAGTGTTGTTAAAGAGCCGAACATCACCATTGCACCTACTAGGATGCGATACGTATTAAGAATGGACTTGCTCTTCGTAAAATAAGTGATGTTTGCCTCACCATAGTAATAATTGCCTATAATGCTTGTGAAAGCGAAGAGAAAGATTGCGATAGCAACAAATATTCCTCCGATACTTCCTATCTCTACATTCAGTGCTGTTTGTGTGAGCTGCACTCCATTGACCGAACTGTCAATCGGAACGCCACTGAACAGAATGATAAATGCGGTACAAGAACAAATTAGCAATGTATCAGTGAATACACCTAGAGCTTGCACTAATCCTTGTTTTACAGGATGGCTTACAGAGGCTGTCGCCGCTGCATTTGGCGTAGAACCAAGTCCCGCTTCATTACTGAAAAGTCCGCGTTTAATACCTTGCATTAATGCGGCGCCGACGGATCCTCCAATAGCCTGATGCCAACCGAATGCACTGGTAATAATCAGTTTGATGACCGATGGTAATTCTGTGATGTTCATCAGTATAATTACTAATGCTAATATTATATAACCCAGAGCCATAAGAGGAACGACAACACTGCTAACAGCAGCAATGCGCTGGATACCTCCAAAAATGATAACCAGTGTTAAAGCAACCAAAATAAAGCCTATCCAGACAGGACTTGTGCCAAATACATTCTGAAATGCGGCGCAGATTGTGTTACTTTGCACAGAATTGAAAGCGAATCCATAAGTGATGGAAATCAGGATGGCAAAGAGTACAGCCATCCATTGTTTATTCAATCCTTTTTTCATATAATAGGCCGGTCCACCGATAAAAGAATCTTTTCCTTTGATTTTATACAATTGTGCCAGTGTTGATTCAACAAAAGCGCTTGAAGAACCAAGTAATGCAATCACCCACATCCAAAATACAGCACCTGGCCCACCAACAACGATAGCTGTTGCAACACCCGCTAAATTACCGGTTCCGATTCTGCTTGCCAAGGATACAGTAAAAGCCTGAAAAGAAGAAATATGTTTACCGTCTTTGCTTTTGTTTGTTGAATCAATCAGTGCCCGAAACATTTCTCTGATCATTCTGAATTGAACAAAGCGAGTGCCTATAGTAAACCATAATGCACAACCAAGCAGCATCGCAATGAGAATATAAGTCCATAACACGGTATTGAATCCGGTAATCCAGTTATTGATTTCTTCCATCTAAGTAGTTTGTTTTTCGATACAAACCTATGGAAAATGTTTGGAATGTACAAGGATATTAAAGAGATTTGCTTCTTCTTCAAATTATATCAAGGTGTTTATATAATTATGTATCTTTGCAAACGAAACAATTACATGAATTTATGGCTGACGAAAATCTGTTTTCTATTCTCATTCCTACGTGGAATAATCTTCCTTATCTGAAACTTTGCGTTGAAAGTATCAGAAAGAATTCGACGTTTCATCATCAGATTCTGATTTATGTGAATGAAGGAGTTGATGGAACAGTTCAGTGGATAGAAAATTCTGATTGTGAATATATATTGAGTCGCGAAAATGTAGGAATATGCTGGGCACTAAACGCTCTTCGTTCGCGTGTGACGACTGATTATATTGTATATATGAATGACGATATGTATGTCTGTCCGGAATGGGATAAGGCTTTATGGAATGAGATCCAAAAACTTCCGGACAATCGTTTTTTTCTTTCTTCTACAGTACTGCAGCCACGTCCTTTTTTTTGCAAGAGTGTGATTGCTCCAGCCGATTTTGGACAGAGCATAGAAACGTTTCAGGAACAAAAGCTATTGAATAGTTTTCGCGATTTTTCACATTCTGACTGGTTCGGCGCAACTTGGCCTCCTAATGTAGTGCATAAGGATATTTGGGATCTTGTTGGTGGTTATAGTGTGGAATTTTCGCCCGGAATGTATAGTGATCCTGATTTTTCGGCAAAACTATGGAAAGCGGGCGTACGATTGTTCAAGGGCATTTCGGCGAGCCGTGTTTATCATTTTGAATCGGTTTCAACAAAACGAATGGAAAAGAATGATGGCAGCAGGCAGTTTTTAATGAAGTGGAGCATTACTTCGGCTTCGTTTATGCGAGATATATTGAGACGGGGTGAGCCTTATATGGCTGCTGAGGCTACGCTTATTCATGATGAAAAACTTAAAAAAGATATTTGGCGCAGCCGCTTAAAGAAAGCGCTTTATCTGTTTAAGGGAGATGCTGATGCAAAGAGATTCTGGAAATAAACAAATAAGCAATAATAAAATGAATTTTGGTGTTATTCTGCCGCATACAAAACTTTATGGAGGAGTAAAACGATTTCTGGAATTAGGCAACGCGCTGATTGATCTGCATCAAAACTTTACAGTTTATACTCCTGAAGGCAAAGCTCCGGACTGGTTTCAATTTAATGGCGCTACAAAATCTTTTGCTTTTCTAAAGGAAGATTCGATAGATGTGCTTTTTACTACAGAAGCGCCGTTTATTGATGTATTATGCAGTGCTAACGCCAGACATAAGGTCTGCTATCATGTAAGGATAACAGAAAATATGCGTCCGTTTCTGAAACAGGGCGTAGAAATATTTGCCTGTTCAACAAATATATATTTGCACGACAGAAAAAAATATGGCAACGACGACTTTAAAGCATTCGGAGGTGTAGATATAGCTAAATATAAACCGAAATCCGACTATCATGTCGTGGATCGTCCGTTTTGCGTGATGGCTTACGGCCGGTTAGTTGAACATGTGAAGGGCACTAAATATGTTGTCAAGGCTTGTGAGCAATTGTATAAGCAAGGCTATAATATCCGTTTGTTGTTGTTTGATACTGCCGTTAATGAAAAAGCGCGTCAGTTGAACGCGGGTTTCACTTGTGCAGTTCCGTTCGATTTTGTGCTTGATCATCCTTTCAAACGTAACAGCGAATTGTTTAATCGTGCTGATTTGTTTGTTGCCGCCGAACGTCATGCCGGATGGTCAAACACGGTTTGTGAGGCGATGGCTTGTGCTTTACCTGTCATCGCCACAAAGGCCGGAACCAAAGATATGTTGATTGATGAGGAAACAGGACTGCTTACACATCGGTTTACATTTCTTATTCGTAGAAAAATAAAACGAATGATTGAAGATGAGGCATTACGTCAGCGTTTAGGAGCAAATGCCTGCCGCCAGGTGCAACAGTTTGACTGGCATAAGGTTGCCCGTCGAATTTTGGCTCATTTTAGTGAAACAACCGACGTTTGATTGCACGACGCGTGTCACGAATCCAGTCTTTACAAGCAACATGCCTGTTGTGCTTGTGTGTCAGTTCTTTCAATTTTAGTGAAAACAATTCCGGATTGCGATGCGTCAGTTTGGCGTACTCTGTTGCAATCACTTCTAATTTATTATCGGGTAGTTCCAACATTCGAAAGTTGGTCAGTCCTTTTTCCGGCGTTACTTTTATAAATTGCGTACGATTCACATCCACCAACCAGAAGTTCCATTCTCCCTTTTCTGTTTTCTTTAGCAATGTGTTCCCTCCGGAATGGTCCACGAAGAAAATATTCTTTGTATGAAAATCGTAGGTGAATCGCGTAAATGCCCTATAAACGTCATCTTGCTTATCGGCTGGGAGTGTAGCGATACCGCGAACTGTAAAGGCACAAGGCAGCCACAAGGAAATATAATAGCTTTGGGTTAGTCCCCATTGATTATGGAATTCCAGAAAGGCTACAGGATCAGGAGTCCCGATGCCCAACTCTATAAATCGCGTTGCGTAGCAGAACGATCGTTCTGCTTTTGATTTACGGAAGTATTTATATGCAATCTGATTTATAAAATGTGGTACTTTGAAGGATTTTACGCAAAGCTGCAATCCTTCATTTTCGAATATCTTCAACGTATTTCGACCTTGATAGATCGTTCGTCCTTCCTCATCAAATCTGTCTGGGATTGATAAGAGAAAATCTTTGCAGAATTGATATTTCGGATTGATTTCGTTACGCATTCTTTCTTTTTTATCTTACTGCAAAGTTACGTCCTTTCTGTGGAATTTCAAATTCCTATGTCTGAAAAGCTATAATCTGAAAAAATAAGTTCTTACCTTTGTAAAAATGAATATATGGCAATGAGAAAGCCCGGATTGAAACATAACTTGATACGTTTCGGAGTAGCCTGGTTGCTTCGAGTAACGAATCGTACGCCGCGTGTCTTGTTTTATCATGGCGTAGATCAGGTGGATGAAGAAGATTCTTTGCATATTGCGCCTGAATCTTTCGAGCGGGAGATGCAGTTTCTTCTCAAGCACTATGAAGTCGTTGCGATGGAAGAGTTTGAACAACGATTTTTTGCCAATCGCTTAAGCGGACATGAAATTGTCGTAACCTTTGATGATGGATATTGTAATAATCTCACTTATGCTGCACCTGTTCTGCAATCACTAAAAATCCCATTTACTGTTTTTATTTCAACAGCTCACATAGAATCCGGCGATTATTTTCCAACAGCTATTGCGAGAATGATCATTCGTGATTCACAGGTGAAACATTTGTCACTGGATTGCCTGAAACTGGAAATGCCGCTTCAAGATAACTCCCATCGTAAGATTATTTGTGAGGCTGTTATTCAGACATTGAAGCATTCGAATGTCTTGTTTGTAAATGAAATCTGCCGGCAACTTATAGCGAATGTTTCAGCTGATGAATATCAATCTTTGTGTGATCAGCATCGTGCTGACAGACCTTTGAATTGGGACGATGTTCAACGTTTGCATGAAGAATATGGAGGAACAATCGGTTCACATTGTGTACAACATTTTATATGCAATGCGTATCAGACAGATGAAGAAGTGATCCGGCAATTATTTCAAAGCAAGCAAAAGATAGAAGAACGGTTAAGGACAGATTGCCGGTATCTGGCGTATCCAAATGGTGTTTATAATGCCGGAGATGTAACTCCTTTTGCTATGCAGACTGCTCAAAAGGCAGGATATAAACTGGCTTTTACAACTGTGACCGATCGTTTGCATTCAAACTTTAATCCCATGTTGATGCCGCGTTTGGCTGCTCGTTTCGAGGTGGAAGATTTTATTGTCAAACTGGGGCTCAAACCCAAGTATCATTAAAGGACTTGTTTATAAACGTTCATCAAATCCTGTGCTATCTGTTGGTCGGAAAAGCGTGCGATGTAAGCTTTACTTTCTTTTATCATTCTGGATGCCGTTTCAGGAGATGATAATATTGTATCAATGGTGGAAGCAAGCATTTCTGTATTGTTGGGATTGACATAAGCGGAAGCCGGTCCGCCGGCTTCCTCCAGGCAAGAACCTGTTGCGGCTATTACCGGTACATTTGAATGGATCGCTTCAAGAATAGGAATTCCGAATCCTTCAAAGAGAGAAGGATAAACAAATATCGAAGCGGATTGATAAATAGCTGCTAGATCTTTCCAGGCAACGTTATGAAGTAATTGTATCCGGTGTTGTAGTCCATGTTCTTGTATATACGTTTCTATTTCTTTTACATAAGGTGTTTCTCTGCCTACAGCAACAAGTCTGATATCCTGATCTTGAATCGCTGTCATAGCTTTTACGATTCTCAGCAGATTCTTGCGATATTCGATGGTCCCTATGTTTAATATATAGCGGTCTGGCAGGTGGTATTTGCTTTTTATTTCTTGTTTTTCTTTCTCTGTCACTGTTTGTATGAATATGGGATCACAGCCCTGATAAACAACTGAGATCTTGTACTCATCAATTCCGAAGAAATTAATGAGATCACATTTTGTATCCTCGCTGATGGCAATAACCCGATCGGATTCCTGACAGGCATGTTTGAACTTCTTTTTATAGATTTCCCT
>JAQWBH010000407.1 GCA_028707405.1 Parabacteroides sp.
GACAGAATACGACATCCTAACAAAGTTTATTGATATTACCCAAGTGAATACGGCGGTCATCATATCACACCGAGTGGGTATTTGTAAATTTGCCGATAAAATTATTGTTATGAAAAATGGAGAAATTGTTGAAGTCGGAACCCATGAGCAGTTGCTTAGCAACAGAAATGAATATGCTCGGCTGTGGTATAAGCAAGCAAGTTGGTACAATGAATCGTAAATATCGAAATAACGGTTTTAGAGTTATGAATGTACTTTTTGAGAATTTAAAAGATGATTAATACGTTATATGAAGTTAAATAAGTTGTGTGTGTGATAAGGCTTTTACAAAAAAAAGCTTTGATGAAGATTGGGCTACAAAAAGTGTGCATTGGTCGGAAAATGATGGGTTGCTTTTAGGCGAATGTGATCCTCGAAAGTGGTAGTACGATCTTTTCGAAGAATGAATACCCCTGTGAATCGTCATGAAAGTGGGGTATATTTGTCTGTGTTTTAAGTAGCAGAAGATGCCATTGAAACAATTACAGAATATCATAAGCGGTCTTGACAATCGGCCAATACAAAAATACGGTAGTATCACCGGATGATATACGGACGGGGACATTGTTTATTGCTTGCGAAATGTATATGGCGGTGCAGTAAAAAAATGCAGTGTTGAAATAGAAATCCCGATACATAAGCTCTACGATGATTTATATAAGATGAGCGATATCATTGCCATATCCTCTCACATATTAAGGGTGTTCTATGTCCGTGTAAGGATTAAGAACAACGAGATGCAACAAAGTGAATCAAATAAGCAAAAGGGATATTTTTATACCTATCACTTCGGACAGCGTGTACTACCAAACACAATAGTGCTTATTGAGGATGAAACGATACGTATAAAGCTGGAAATAAAGCTTCCGATCAATGCGACAGCCCTTGATGGGAAGCTGCTTAATATGAATGCTAAGGTTGCATCAAAACAATTGAAAAAGCGTAGAAAGGATGTGATCTCGTCAAAATCATTGATGATCTTGCATCGATAGAATCTGACTTGCTTTGCTACTTCTGAGTCTTACGTAAAGGCTATAAAGCTAATCAAGAACGTACTTGACTATGTGAAGTAGAGATTTTCGATCAAATCATTATTGCGGATAATAATGATATCAGCAGGAAACACGACTGTTGTAGTATCTTATTTAATGCGGGAGTGGAAATGATCGGAAACGAGGTTGGGTTAGGGAGGGAAACATAAAAGGTTTTATTAATCTTTTGAGCATGATATAATATTGAAAGAAGCATCGATTTAGTATCATTACGAGGAGTGGTAAAATGAAGAGTGGTACACAGATAAGAGATGAAAAAATAATAAATGTCCTTGAAGATGTGAAGGAAAGCATATCTAAGATATTTGGGTCTAAGTTAAAGAAGATAATTTTATTTGGTTCATATGCGAGAGATGAAGCCGATGATGGATCCGACATAGACATATTACTTTTAATAGATGAGGACAGGGAAAAAATAAAACAATACCACAACCTTATTGTTAATATAATGGTTGAATATTCTTTGAAACATAACGTGCTCATATCGATCATGGAACAGGAATTTGGCCAGTACAACAAGTATAAGGAGTTTGTACCCTTCTATGCAGATGTCGATAAAGAGGGAGTGGAATTCTATGCCGGATAATCAGAGAGAATTGAGTAAATACAGGATGGAAAAGGCAAAAGAAGATTTATCAAGCGCGAAGGTCTTGTTTGAAAACAAATTTTACAAGCAGTCTGTTAATCGGTCGTATTACTCTGTTTTTAATGCTACAAGAGCAGTATTAGCCATAGATAATTTTGATTCGAAAAAGCATTCCGGAATAATTGCATACTTTAATCAGCATTATATAGCAAATCATAGAATTGAAGCTGAGTTTTCTAAAATTTTAATGGGCGCACAGAAAATTAGAAATAGTAGTGACTATGATGATTTCTATATTGTGAGTAAGGAAGAGGCAAACGATCAAATAAAAAATGCTGAGAAGTATATAAATAGAATGGAAGTGTTCTTATCACAGATAAGTTGACACCTTCAGGTTGAACGACAAAGCTGATATCGTATAACTTATAATAATTACCTGATGTCCGTATCTGTCTGTATCTGAAAGATTGTTTTAACATGGAGAAAGCAAAAAGACAAGTGAACTCGCTCTTACTGCCTGTAGTGTAAACAATATATGGGTTTTATAGTTGTATCTCGCAACCGTTGAAAAGTCGAATCGTGCCTCTGATTTCTAGACGTCGTTTTTAGAGATGATCAGAACCGAACCAAGCAATCGGTAAGGGTACAAAACTTAGCGACTGTTCGATGTATGACGTTTAATATATTACAACAAGAAACAAGGTTAGAACTTAAATTGAGTAAACCTAGAGTACGCCAATACCCGTATTATCGAACTTATGTAAAAGACGAAGGATTGGAGGTACACCACTTCGGCTATAACAGAAGGAACCTCCAAGAGTAAGTATAGCTGTAGCACAGACACACACAGGGTGGATGTCCCTCTTAACGACATGTCAAATAAGTTTATCAATCCCTGTGCGTTCTGATCGTTCTTTTTGTGTAAGGATTTGAAGTAGCCTTGCGTCAATAATAGTTCTAATTTCATCAAGTTCCGGTTTCAGATTCTCATATTCTCTTTTGAACTCTTCGTCCTGTAGCTGTTCCATTAGAAGGTCATCATATTTCTTTATTACTCTCACACCTTTTAAATCATTTTTTTGATCTATCTTTTAAAATCAATACGGTTACTATAGCTGGAGGTCTTAGAGTAAGCAACATGACGGATTCATAAAATCATCAATCAACAAAGCAATGGTAAGGATATAAAAATATGACATTGAAGGTAGATTGAATTGGAAACATTTATGCGGTATAATATGGTGTCAATATAAGGAAGGTTGGTGAAAGATGGTATGCATCCGAAGTTTTCGATGACAAAAAGAAGAAAACATATTCATTGCCAAGCGTAATATTATCGACTATATATGGAAAAGTGCAAGGCTTGAAGGCGTGGACATTACCTATCCCGATACTGAAGCGATCTTTAACGGATTGCATGCTCCTAGCATTAAAGTAGAAGAAATTATTGTCGTAAATAACCTAAAACACGCATGGTTTTATCTTTTAGACAATCTGGACGTTACGGTGAATTATTCATATATTTGCCTTTTAAATAAGAGTATTGGCGGAGATAATCTGATCATCAATGCAGGTTTCATCCGAGAAGTACCGGTGTCCATCGGCGGCACATCGTGGAAGCCGGATATGCCTATTGAGGCGCAGGTCAAAGAAGAAATCGCTAAAATTCTTTCGATTGAAGAACCTACGGAAAGAGCGATTATATTGATGCTTTACCTGATGCGAAAACAGTTATTCCTAGACGGCAATAAAAGAACCTCCATGCTAGCAGGAAATCAGGTCATGATTGCAAACGGGTGCGGCATCATCCGCGTACCGATTGAGCATCAACCGGAATTCACCAAACAGCTCGTAGAGTACTATGAGTCCGGCCATATGGATCAACTCAAAGAATTTATATATGAAACATCTATTGACGGTATTGATTTTAAGGAAAACGAAGGTCAGAACAACCTGCCCATGCTCAACTCTTACTAATATGCTACATCATCGATGGGTAAAGCTTTAAGGTCATTATAAGTTTTAGATGTCATTCCTTTGATCTGTACGAACTTGACGAAAAAAGCCTTATTGGTCTATACTACCAATCATAGTACTACGATGTGCACACACCAAAAAGTTATGTGGTACGAATTGATCAATGTAGAGGTTGGATGAAAATAAGGATTCGGAAACCCAGTCGGTTTCATATGGATATGACCTTCCTGGTGCTGTCCAATACATTATGGCCTTTAGGCTACAGCATGTATATCGGATATTTTCCCTTGTACATAGAAAAGCTCGGTGGCACCAAGCTTACCATCAGCATCCTTGCTTCCATACCCTTTTTTATGGGGTTGTTGGCAGTGTTAGGAGGCTATTTGGCCGACCGGATAGATCGGAAAACATTGTTGCTGTTCGGATGGGCGGTGACAGTGCCTGCTCCCTTGATCTGGGCGTTTGCAGATCATTGGCATTGGCTGCTTATCGGTCAGTTGTTGTACTCTTTAACTTCCGTATGTATTCCCGCCCTAACATTGTACGTGTTTGATTACAAGTCTCCACAAGACAAAATGCTTCCTTACTCTTT
>JAQWBH010000072.1 GCA_028707405.1 Parabacteroides sp.
GACTATGCTTTCCCTGATACACACAACAGCGTAACCGGTAATTTTGGAGGAATGATGATTATTCCTGAGCCAATTGCAGAAAACATTTACTTTATTCTTGATCATACAAAAGAACAATGACGAAATATCAACCCCTATTTTGCGGAAAGCACAATTTTTGCTTCAACAGCTGATTGAAATCGGCGTGGGCTATCTGTCGCTCGAACGCGCGGTAGGAACGTTCTGGGGAGGTGAATCGCAACGATTAAAGATCGCAAATGGCAGGCCATTCAGGCACAAATGCACAAATAACAGCCTCGCTGATGTTAGCGTTAATCATATCGTAGCACAATAACATAATGATTGATGTTAAAATTTTAAACGGCAGGTAATCAATCTGCCGCTTTGAGTCTTTAACTAAAACGGCAAACGTAGGTATTGTAAAGATTGTTTTAATGTATATTTAGAGGATAAATTGTCTAAAACTTATAATGACCAGCCAATAATGTTAACCTAATCTTACTAAAGCTAATTATTAAGTCTTCTGTAATTAAAATTTGTTTAGCGACTAACGTGTTTGTTAATCTGGATTCATGACATTGAAGTTCCATATTAATGGATGAAAACAATTAGCTACTTACATATCATGGATTATTTATGCAATAATCATGCAACAAATAAATTATTTAAATTTTTTGTTGCAATCATGAAAACTTATTATATATTTGCATTATTATTATTCTTTAACTAAATAAAATGAAAACATTATTTACAATTTTACCTTTTCTGATAGTATTTTTATTAAGTTGTTCGAAATCAGATAGCCAGATGGTGTTTGAAGAATACATCAATTCAGATTGGAAGTTGAAATCTTCCGCGACTGTGAATGAAGCCGGCGACAAAATCACATCGCAACAAATTGCATTTAATGATTGGTATGATGTGAATATTCCTGCAACAGTAATGGCAGGTTTAAGACAGAACGGATTGTATCCAGATATTTATTTTAGCAATAATATTGATACGATTTCAATTCAACCGTTCAAATCAAGCTGGTGGTATGTAAAAGAATTTTCCATAGCTGATTGGAATAAAGATGAATTTTATTCCTTGAAATTTGAAGGTATTAATTATCAGGCAAATATTTGGCTTAATGGTTATCAGATTGCAACTTCTGATATCATAGAAGGACCATTTCGAATAATTGATTTAGATATAACAAAATATGTATCTGCTAAAAATATATTGGCAGTAGAAGTTATTCCTCCCAAGCCAACGTCATTAACCATTGGTTTTGTTGACTGGAATCCTAATGCTCCGGATAATAATATGGGGTTATGGAGAGGCGTTAAGCTCAAAAGGTCAGGTAAGGTTTCAATCGAAAATGTTGCTATCAGTTCTGATTTGAATGTAACTGATTTGTCAGAAGCTGATTTGACTCTGGATGTTGAGCTTAAGAATCATTCTTCTGAAGAAGTTAGTGGTAGTTTTAGTGCTAAGGTTGATAATGATATAAATTTTGAGGTTCCTTATACGCTTTTACCTAACGAAACAAAACGATTTATTCTTGACAAGAATACTAATCCTGAATTACACATAATCAATCCTCGTGTATGGTGGCCTTCAAATATGGGAAATCCTGAGTTGTATACAGCCGATTTTTCACTTTTTACGGATGGAAAACTATCTCACGCCAAATCAGAAAGATTCGGTATAAGAAAAATCAGCGATTATACTTTCAAAATTGGGAATATCACTCACAGAGGTTACACTATAAACGGAAAGAAGCTTCTGTTAAAAGGTGGCGGTTGGGTAGATGATTTGCTGCTTGCCGATACTGACGAAAAAGTACGTGCACAGGTTGACTACGTAAAAGATATGAATATGAATCTGATTCGCCTTGAGGGTTTTTGGGGTAATAGCAAGGCGTTGTATGATGCGTGTGAGGAGAATGGAATCTTGCTGATGATTGGATTGAGCTGTCAGTGGGAATGGACCTCATATTGCAATCGTCCTGAAAATGATTTTATGTGTGTTGTTGATGAACATGACATAAATATGGTTACGCAGTCATTCCAGGATCAGGTTAAGTGGGGTATGAATAACCCAAGTATTTTTGTCTGGGTGTTTGGTAGTGATAAACTTCCGATTCCAGCACTGGAGACAAGTTTAATTGATGCTATCAGGGATTATGATAAAGAGAGAACTCTCTTGTCATCGTGTCAGAATGTGCTGAGTGAAGTTAGTGGTCCTTCAGGTACAAAAATGTTTGGACCTTATGAGTATGTATCTCCTATTTACTGGTACATAGATACTAAAAATGGTGGCGCTTATGGATTTAACACAGAAACCGGTCCTGGTGCACAGATTCCTCCTATTGAGAGTCTTAAGAAAATGATGAAGCCCGAAGATTTACCTTTAGTAAATGAAGAGGGTTGGCAGTTTCATAGCGGAAGGAATGAGTTTCAGAATCTGGATAAATTTCTACATAACTATGAAAACAGATATTGGAAGGAAACAGACGTGGAAGATTTTGCATTTAATGTGCAAATGTCTAACTACGAAGCTGTGCGTGCTATGTTTGAGGCGTTTGTGGTGAACAGGAATTCGGGCGCAACAGGTGTTGTACAGTGGATGCTAAACTCTGCATGGCCTGAAATGGTATGGCAGTTGTATGACTGGTATTTAAACCCTAACGGTGCTTATTTTGGTACAAAGACTGCTAATCAACCAGTTAATCTTATTTATAATTATGGTGATAAGAATATTTATCTATCAAATATAACTCTTAAAGACAGTTCCGTGGTTGCTCATATTCAGTTATTTGATATTGAATCTAATAAAATTGTTGAAAAGATGATACCGCTGACTGCTGAAGCTGAAGATGTTAAGACTGTTTTCTCGCTGGCTGACATAACTGCTCCCTCTGATGTGTATTTCCTTTCTATGAGGCTTACTGAAGCTGGGAATCCTGAAAAGGTAGTTGCCAATAGTTTCTATTGGTTGTCGGCTAAAGAAGATAAGCCTGATTTTGAGAACACGGAATGGTATTATACACCTAACAAGGAATTTTCTTCTTTCTCTCAGCTGAGGGAACTGGAAAAGGTGGAGATCAGTTCTGATTGGAGCATAACCAGTAAGGATGATAAAAAAGTTGCTTCTGTTACTTTAACCAATAAAAGTGATAAAGTTGCTTTTTTCATTGAGATGAGAGTCATTGATAGGGAAGGACAGACAGTATTGCCTGTAATTTGGTCGGATAACTACGTTTCTCTTCTTCCTAATGAATCGAAAACTTTTGAAGCTGTCGTTGATTCGAAAGTGGCTAATGAGGACATTTCTATAGCTTATAAAGGGTTTAATGTTAAATAGCACTTATATGGAGAATGTAATAGGAATTGATATTGGAGGTACCTCCATTGTTGGAGGTAGAATTGAGCGGGATGCTATTGCAGAGCAGTTGTCAGATAATACCAACGCTTTGGAGGGAGGCAAAAAGACCTTAAAAATATTGATTGACCTCATCAGGAATCTGATTACGGATAAAACGACTGCTATTGGAATTGGCGTTCCGAGTGTGATCGACAGGGAGAAGGGTATTGTTTATAATGTTCAGAATATTAAAGATTGGGATGAGGTTCATTTGAAAGATATTCTGGAAAAGGAGTTTAATATCCCTGTTTTTATTGACAATGATGCTAACTGTTTCGCCTATGGAGAAAAGATTTTTGGAAAGGGAAAGGAGTATGATCATTTTGTAGGAATTACCTTGGGAACGGGTGTTGGTGGAGGTATAATTCAAAACGGTCATCTATTGATGGATGCCAATTGTGGTTCAGGAGAATTTGGTGAACTACCTTATCTTGATTCTATACTTGAAAAATATTGTGGGAGCCAATTTTTTACAAAAACGGCCAATATCTCTGCTCATGAGGCTGCCATTAAAGCTAAAAAGGGAAATGTTGAGGCGATTGAGCTTTATAATGAGTATGGAAAACACATTGCAGCGCTTGTGAAAATTATTATACTGATTATTGATCCTCAAGCTGTAATTTTCGGGGGATCAATTTCGCAATCATTCGATCTGTTTAAAGATTCGATGTACGAAAGTTTACAAGACTTTACTTATCCTAATTCGGTGAAAAGACTGAAAATATTTACTTCAGAACATAATAATCCAGGAGTTCTTGGTGCTGGAGCTTTATGTATATAATTTTAATTCTAATCTAAAATAAAAATGCAAAGTATGAAAAGAATTATTCTATTTGTGTTTTCAATAGCTTGTTTTGTGCTTGTAAATGCACAAACAAGGATATTGACAGGAAGTGTGGTCGATGGAGATAATATTCCATTGCCGGGAGCAAATGTAATTGTAAAAGGAACAACGGTTGGTACAGTTACGGATATTGATGGGAATTTTAGTCTGAATGTTGATAATCCGAATGAGAAAACTCTTGTTTTCAGTTCAATCGGATTCCTTACGCAAGAGCATCCCGTTGGCAACCGGACGATTTTTAATATCATTTTGGAAGAAGATCAGAAGCTGCTTGACGAGGTGGTGGTGGTCGGATATGGTATTCAGCGGAAGAAACTTGTCACTGGAGCCACTTCACAGGTAAAAGGGGAAGACATGCAACGGCTGAACACCGTGTCGGCCATTGATGCATTAAAGTCCAACACGACGGGGGTGCAGATTATAAAAACTTCCGGCCAACCGGGAGCAGGCTTCAAGGTGAACATCCGCGGATTGGGAACAACCGGTGATGCCACGCCGCTGTATATTGTGGACGGAGTGCCGGTAGGGAACATTGACTTTCTCAATCCTGCCGATATTGAATCGACAGACATTCTGAAAGACGCGGCTTCGGCCTCAATTTATGGTTCACGTGCGGCAAACGGGGTAATTCTTATTACCACAAAGAAAGGATCGTTTAATGCAAAGCCATCCATCGGATATGACATGTATTATGGAGTACAGAATCTCTACAAAACCTTGCCCACACTCAATGCGCAGGAGTATGCAATGATCATGGATGAAGCGCGTATCAATGACGGACTGGATCCTTTTGATTATGCATCGCTGGTACCCAATTGGAATGATATCGCGAGTGGCAAATCGAAAGGGACAAACTGGCTCGAGGAAACCAGGGTAAAAAATGCACCGATTCAGAATCATTCCATTACCATTAATGGGGGATCAGAGACTTCAACGTACGCTGTCGGACTGTCTTACACCGATCAGGAGGGAATATTCGGGAAGCCGGTGGCTCCTTTCTATCAACGTTATACGGGCCGTGTGAATCTGGAACAGGTTCTACTCAAATTAAACGGCCGTGATTTTCTAAAATCCGGACAAAGTGCCGTGTATACCTATTCACAGAATGCAGGTGTTGCCGTAGGGGGAGTCTATTGGAATTCTTTGAGGAACCTGATCATCTCCAGTCCATTTTTACCGATGTATGAAGAGAACGGTGAATATCACAAAAGCATTCCATGGCGATCCACCGAGCCCAATCCCATTGCGATCATGCACTATAACCAGGGACAGAACAAATCGAAAAATCACAATCTGGTGACCAACGTCTATCTGGAACTGTCGCCCATTGAAAATTTGAAATTAAAATCAAACTTTGGGTACACAAATAATTCGGGGACATACAGAAATTTCTCTCCTGCATACAATCTGAGTATCATCGATATTAAATCGGAAAATTCCGTATCTCAGAGCATGTGGAACGGAATAAGCTTCACCTTCGAAAATACGCTTACCTATGCAATGAAGGTGAATGAGAATCATAATCTTGATTTTCTTATCGGAAATACGATTCAAAAAAGTGGCCTTGGCGAAAGCATGGATGGGAGCAACGTGAATTCAATATTTGATGATTTCAAACATGCATATCTGATCAACACACCAGCAATCATTCCGGGCAAGACTTCGTTAAGCGGCGAGCCCTGGGGTGAGAACAAACTGCTTTCCTACTTTGGAAGGATAAACTACAACTACGCAGAAAAATATCTGCTGACTTTGATTATGCGTGCCGATGGTTCTTCAAAATTTGCAAGGGGTAATCGTTGGGGTTATTTCCCGTCGGTGGCAGCCGGCTGGGTCGCCTCGAGCGAACCTTTTATGGAAGGCACTTCGGATTGGCTCGATATGTTAAAATTCAGGGCCAGCTGGGGTCAGAATGGGAATCAAAATATTTCTTCTTTCCAGTACCTGTCGACCATCTCTTTTATCGGGGCGGACTATTTTGGAATTTCAAAAGATTTAAAGCTCACCGGTGCCTATCCCGATGTGTTGCCAAATCCAGACATCACATGGGAAACATCGGAGCAGGCTAACTTCGGTATCGACGCAAGATTCCTGGATAACAGGCTGGATGTGGTTTTCGACCTGTACAAAAAAAGCACAAAGGACTGGCTGGTAAGGGCACCTGTATTGGCCAGCTACGGCACAAACGCACCTTTTATTAACGGAGGTAATGTGGACAACAATGGTGTGGAACTTGGCGTAAACTGGAGAAGTTCCTTGGGCAAAGTGAATTATTTCATTGGCGGGAATGTTTCCTATAACAAGAACAACGTCACGAAGATCGCGAACACCGAAAAAATTATTCACGGCCCGTCGACCACACTGGGGACCGGCATGAGTGAATTATTCAGGGCAGAGGAAGGATTCCCGATCGGATATTTCTGGGGTTACAAGACCGACGGCATCTTCCAAAGTGAAGCGGAAGTGCTGGCGTACAAAAACTCCAAAGGGGAACTTATTCAACCGGACGCCACACCGGGAGATGTGCGTTTTGTAAATATGAACGACGACAATCTTATCAGCGATGCCGACAAAGTGATGATTGGAGACCCGAATCCTGATTTCACCTTCGGACTGAATCTTGGGGCTGATTACAAAGGATTTTACTTTACTGTGACCGGAAACGGGGTGGCCGGAAACCAAATTGCAAGAAACTACAGAACGCCCGACGTGCAGAGAAACAATTATACTACCGAGATTTTTGAACGCTGGTATGGGGAAGGTACTTCCAATAAAATACCAAAAGTCTCCATGTCAACGCACATAAACAGACAATATGTTTCTGACTTGTATATTGAAAACGGGGATTATTTTCGGATTTCCAACATTACTTTAGGATACGATTTTAAGAATATAAAAACGCTGATCCCTATCCAAGGTTTAAGAATATACACATCGCTTCAGAATGCATATACTTTTACAAAATATAAAGGGATGGATCCGGAAGTCGGATTTAATGGAGATGAGAGTTTTGGATCCGGAATTGATGTGGGTTTTTATCCGGCTCCAAGAACCGTTCTTTTTGGTTTAAATGTTAAATTCTAAAAAGCAATTAATTATGAAAAAAATAATATATTTATGCAGCTTTGCACTGTTGCTATTGAGTTGTGGGGATAATTTTTTAGACACGGAACCACTAACTCAAAAAGTGAATACTAACTTTTATAAAACTCCTGCCGATATTCAAAGTGCGCTTATAGGAATTTATTCGGTGGTGGCACCCTCAGACGTTGCCATGAGCAGTTTCATTGTATCTGAATTAATGTCAGGTGAACGCTTACCTGGAGGAGGACCTGATGACCAGGTCGCACTTGCTGTTGGCCAGTTCAGGAATCATAGCAACGACATGTATTTGGCACCATGGGAACGAAATTACTCAGGTATATTTCGAGCAAACATGTTACTGTCTTCTTTGGATCAGGTGACATTCGAAAATGAGCAACAAGCGGCAAAGGCGGAAGGAGAAGCCCGATTTTTAAGAGCTTATTTCTATTTTGATCTGGCAAAAATGTTTGGTACAGTCCCTTTAGTTCTTAAAACTGAACCAGAGAATCTTCCTAAGGCAGCTCCCGAGGAGTTGTTTGCACAAATCGCAGAAGATTTAAAGATCGCAATTGAAAAATTACCTTCAACTCCTTTTTCTACAAGTGATATAGGGAAGACAACTAAGTGGGCAGCTGAAGGATATATGGCGCGTGTATTCTTGTTTTACACTGGGTTCTATAAAAAGGATTCATTGCCCCTGCCTGACGGAGGTTCAGTTTCCAAACAACAGGTAGTTGAATATATTGATGATGTAGTTAGTAACAGTGGGCATAACTTGATACCAGAATTCAGAAATTTATGGCCTTACGCTTATGCTAAGAAAGATTATAAATATGCAACAGATAACAACTTAACGTGGGTAGGAGAAGAAGGCGGAAACAAGGAGGCATTATTCTCCATTAGGTATTCCAATGCTGGAAATTGGGATTATACAAATATGTGTAATCAGTTGCCTTTGTTCTTTGGCTGGAGGGCACAAAATCAGGTTCCATTTGGTCAGGGTTGGGGCTTTGGTCCGATAAGCCCAAAAATGTGGGAAGAGTGGCCAGACAATGACATAAGAAAAAGAGGTTCGATATGTGATGTAAATGATTCTAACGAAGGAATTAGTGGATTTGAATGGGGAGCAGATAATCAACAGCACGAGACAGGATTATGGCAGAAGAAATATGTTCCCATAAACATTTATGTTGATGGAGAACCCGAAAATTATAGTATATCGCTATATGGTGCACCAAATGATTTCATGCTAAATAACACTCAAGAAACTGTTCTTCTTCGATTTGCCGATATTTTGCTAATGGGCGCTGAGTTGGGTTCATCGAAAGGTCAGCAGTATTTAGATAGGGTAAGGAGCAGGGTGAATTTGGCAAGTGTACCGGCAACTTTGGAAAATATTAAGAGAGAACGTCGATTTGAACTTGCATTCGAAGGAGTGAGATATTACGATTTGCTTCGTTGGGGAGATGCTGAGAAAGAGATTAATAAGCTCAATAATATTCCAATTATGAGTGCAAATAAAGAGGGTTTATATTCAACTAAGTTTAGACCTGACACGAAAGGATTTTTACCTATTCCTAATTCACAGATTCAGCTTTCTGACGGTGTATTGGTACAAAATGAAGGATGGAATTGATTATTGAATAAACAAAAAATTTCAAAAATTCTAAAAAATGAAAAAATTTGCAATATACATAATAGTGTCAGTATTTACGTTTGCATCTTGCGAACCAATAAATACCAGGGACGAGATGCCGATTCCCCTTACTGAACAACAAATCAAGGAACAGATAGTCATTGATGTGAGAGCCACAGTTCCGGGTGGAAACCAGATTGTAGTAGAAAATAAAAGTATCTATGGAGGCAGGTGGGTATTTCCCACAGGAACATCCAATAGAAAAACAGACACCATTGTTATGTTCCCTCCAGGAAACTACACCATTCAGTTTAATGCGACTACTGCCGGTGGGATAGCCACGGTGGAGAAATCGATTGCAATTGACAAGCTGACACACGACCTTACCCCCCCCTATGCTTATCTAATTGGAAATTTGGGCCAAGGAGTGACATGGGTGTATGCAAAGGATCATCCATCCGGAAGTTTCTGGGGAATGGTGGCGGACTACAATTGGGAAGAATTCTGGTGGTTCCCGGATTATACAGGTGAAAACTTTGATAATGAGTTTACTTTTACATACGATAATGGATTCACATTTATTCAAGACGGTGTAAGAGGAACTTTCAAGCTTAATCCTTCTACTATGGAGCTTACTTTAAACAATCCGCATTTGCATATGTACGATTTGGATATGGGGCAAGGACAAGAAGTGATGGATGCTGGTATTTTCCAAATTAAAGTTTTGAACGAAAATGAATTGGTATTACTGCAGAAGTATCCTGCAGGAATAGGATATGATTGGATATGGAGACTTAAAAGAAAAGGATATGATTATCCTACTGAATAAATATTTTTATACGGGAGAGGTTTTCAAAATCTCTCCCGTATAAAATCTTGAAATATAATTCTTTAAAAAATTTGTGATGAAAAATATTAGAAAAATTATAATTCAAGTATTTTTAATATGCTGCTTTTTTTTGGTGTCAATTGAAAATAAAGGCCAGAGCTGCGACACAAAGTTGATTTCATTGTGGAATCACGATACGCAACTGGACATTACTCCTCTTACGGATGAGCTGTGCTTCAATTTAATCTGGACACATGACCCCCCCTACACAAACCAGAAATGGGAGGATACACACATGTACAAATGTCTGCAGGTACCAGGAGTAAAGTATGTGCTGGCCAAGATTGAGCGAGCAGCTTGGGGATGGACGCAGGAGGAATCGATAAGACACGCCAAATGGGTGGCGGAGCTATCTTTAAAACATCCAGGTATTTTTGGATTGTATCTGAACGATTTTTATGATGAAATTGAAGAGGGTTATCGGACTGAGGAACAATGGCGCGAAATAATAAATGCTGCGAAAAGTGTTAATCCTAATCTTAAGCTTATTGCACCACATTACCCACACAGAAATCAAGAGAAACAGAAATTCGACTTTCCTATTGATGGTATTATCTTGAACATTTGGGGTAATACCCCTGAGCTGATGGCAGGAGCAGAGAAGCATTTGGCAACAGGTCTAGCACATCATCCTAACCGATTTGTAATTGCAGGTTTGTATCTGCACTCTGGAATGGATGGTGGTAGATGGTTATCTGAAGAAGAATTTAAAAAAGTGCTTGGACATTATGTGTCGATGCTCAACAAAGGTAAAATTGCTGGGTTAAGAATTTTCAGCGCAGGACAATTTTTCGAAAGACCAGAATATATCGTTTGGGCGAAAGAAATATTTGGAAGTGTGAAATGATATCCTTTTGTGGACTTGATAAAATGGATTAATTTTGTTTTCTCTGATGATGTTAAATAAAATTGTCAAATTAACAAATGATTTTCAATCAGGAAAAATTATATAAGAACGTAATAGGGGTAACTTTTGGAGGAAAGGACCTGCACGTAGCGCGTATAGAAAATGGTTCAATCGCTAAATATACACATAAAGAAGTCAATAACAAAGAATCGGAAGAAGTGATTCTGAATGAAATAATTTCATCCATTCGAACGGTCTATAATGATACAGTCTTTGGTATTGGTGTGGGAATGCCGAGCCTGGTGGATGTGAAGGAAGGCATCGTTTACAAACCCACAAATATTCCGTCGTGGAATAAAGTACGTTTAAAGGATATTTTGGAGGATAATTTCAAGATTCCTGCGTATATAAATAACGATGCAAACTGTTTTGCACTTGGAGAGAAATATTTTGGAGTTGCAAAGGATTTTGACAATATTGCTGGTATCACCATTGGTACCGGAATGGGAGTAGGCATTATTATTAACGGAAAGCTTTACTCGGGAAAAAATGCAGGTGCGGGTGAATTTTGTTCTATTCCTTATCGCGATCATGATTATGAACATTATTGCAGTACCAAATATTTTGAAGAGAAATATGGAATCAAAAACGATGTATTGTTCAATAGGGCACAAAAAAAAGACAAAATTGCCTTGGCCATATATGAGATGTTTGGTATAGATCTGGGAAATGCAATTAAAACGATTATGTATGCGTTAGATCCTGATGCAGTGGTAATTGGTGGCCGGTTGGTGTATGCCTACGATTTTTACAGGGACTCGATGTTGAAAACGGTAAAAACTTTTATTTATCCGAATACAGTGAAACGGATAAAGATATTAAAATCGGAGGAGAAAAACATTTCTACTTTTGGGGCTGCAGCGCTGTGCTTTGAAAACGGAAATCGATAACAACAACCATGAAAAAATCTAAAGTGACAATCTATGATATAGCTCGGGAGCTAAACGTGGCACCTTCTACCATTTCACGGTCAATAGCGGGGAGCGATCTAATCAGCGACGAGGTCAAAGAAAAAGTACGTGCTAAAGCGATAGAAATGGGCTATAGTAGTCGAAATTTCAGGGTAAATGATGCCGATTCAATCGCTATAGTAGTGCCCGAATTGAACAATTATTTCTATAGTAAAATTCTGGCCGGCATTCAACAAAAAATCAATAATAAGTATCTGGTCTCAATTTTTTGCTCATACAATTCAATAGATATAGAAAAAGAGATTGTTTCCAAACTCTCTCCTTCACAGTTTGGATGCCTAATTATTTCGCAAAGCATGGACGCAAGGGATAGTTCACATATCGCATTGGCAGAAAAGAAAGGGATTCCGATAATTATGATGAACAGGGTGGATTACGATTACGAATGTCCGAAGTTCGTGATCGATAATTACATGGATTCCTATTTACTGACCAACCACCTTGTGAGTTCAGGCTATCGGAGAATTACTTTCGCTGCAAAGCACTTCAATTGTCTTATTTATAAAGAACGATTGCAGGCTTACAAAGATGTGTTGTTGGAGAACAATATTCCTTTAAATGAAAATTACATCATCTACAGCGAGCTCACATACGAAGATATCAATGAGGTAGTATTGCGTTTTTTTAATTTAAGTCCCCGTCCAGACGCATTTATATTGCCTGGTTTTTCTGCTGCCTTACAAGCAATTTCCATCGCAAAAGTTTATAATATTGAAATTCCGAACGAAATGGCTATTGTCAGTTTCGATGAAGATCCTGAATGTAAATATTTGTCTCCTTCCATTACCAGTATTGAACGTCCATTGACTGAAATCGGAAATAAAATAGGTGAACTCGTTTTATCAATTTGTTCTAAAAAAACTTATAATAAGAATAAATTAAATGTGTTTAAATCTAATCTCATTATCAGAGGTTCATCTTTAAAGTTGGGCTCAAACTAAATATGATACGGATTACCTAACTAATAAAAACCATGTTGAATAAAGTAAATGTGTTCGTAGTTGTATCTCTAATTGTGACCGTTGTAAACGGTTTGTAATGTTAGTAATTCCCATATTCAATATTTGAATGGTGAAGTGATAGAGGATCTTGCGCCAATCATAAGCCTCGTTGTTCACGAAACGGTAGAAAACATCCTTTTCGCAGCCAAAGAAGTCGCTTAGGGATGATCGACAATAATTGAAAGGATTCCTGATCATGAAACAGGGAAACATAATCAGCAACTCGAGCACCTGCAGCAGGGAATACTTGCTGTTGCATTTGCTCCTGCTCCCGAAGAGGACCTTTTCCGACATGTTGAAACCTTTTAGCATATCCGTTAGGGTAAAAAGGGCGTTGTTTGAATCATCTTTCTTGAAAAAACGCTGATTTCTGATAAAATCGAGTTACTTTTGTATATCGGCATAGGGCTGTTAGTATTATTGGTTTTGACGCTTAAGTATACTAATAATCTGTGAATTACAGAAACCCCTATGCCATTTCCTTATGCGATTGTTTGTACTGAATTTTTTCTTGCGAAACTTGAATCAATGATAAAGATAAAAAAGATTTTTATTTGGATATAAATGAAGTTACTCCAGATATATTGCGTGATATTTGGAACTTCCTCGAAAATGAATATAAATACGTTGAACTATATCCGCAGATTTACGCTTCAATACCGGAGAAACGGACACCACAAAGACGATCAAAAAACACATTGCTTGATTGTTTTGCCCGTTTGCGGACATTCTTTATTTGGTATTATGATAATGACAAAACTCAAAATAAACCGTTTGAAAAGTCTTTTTGGAAGAATCGACTTATGGAACATTTTTTTGCATCACATTGGAAGAAAGGGATGAAATTTTAGATACTGATTTTTCGGCTAATCCCCAGTTGGAAGTTCAACGGGATATTTTTATGGATCGAGCTATCGAGTATGTTCCTCGTAAAACTAAAGAGGGAAATCCCATCACCGTAAGGGTTCCTCTAAACGAAAAAGCAAAGTTTTTAACCGATACCGACAGATTGATGAGGATATGAAAAAGGAATTAGCGAAATTTCTTGACTAACTAAATCCACCACCTTTTCAGTAGAAAACGAACATTTAATACGTTATCTATCAAAAAAATGAAAGAAATAAAACTTTTTTAGATTATATATTTCTAAAAATCACTATATTTGTAGAAAAATAGAAATATAATGAATTTCTTGGAGTTTCGAGATAACTTTATCGAGATTGGGTGCGTTGGTACACACCAAATTAAAGCGTTGTATCCCGATTTCAATACCAACAATTTGACACGCTGGATAAAACAAGGATTATTAATAAAGTTAAGGCAAGGGTTTTACTCGTTTCCTTCGTTGAAAAAACAACCTAATTTTGTGCTATACGTATCAAATCGCATCTATAAGCCATCATACATCAGCCTGCATACGGCACTTGCTTTTTACGGCATTATTCCCGAAGCGGTAACACAGATTACAGCTGTTTCAGCAATGAAAACGGCTACATTTGATAATGATTTTGGTTCTTTTACGTATAAAAAAATAAAAGAAAACCTGTTTTTTGGCTACGAATTAAAACTTCTTGAAAACCGAAACATCCTGTTTGCTACCGCCGAAAAAGCTTTGCTTGACTTGCTTTATCTTTATCCATTCTATAATTCTAACGAAGAAATGGAAGACCTCAGATTAGACGAAGATTATTTAACGAATGATTTGAACGTGGTGCGATTGAATGAATACCTTGCCCGATTTCAAAACAAAGCACTCGAAAAACGGGTGGAATTAATGAAAAAAACATACGGAATATGATAGATTTAGAACAAATAAAAGGCTACTTCCCTGCCGAATTCACGGCAAACACAACCTTTCAAAAATATATGGTTAAAGAGTACATTCAGCTAATGATACTCGACTTCCTTTCCACATCCCCATACGTTCATAAAATCACGTTTATCGGCGACACGAATCTTAGGCTTATAAAAGGGATTGACAGATTTTCGGAGGACTTGGATTTTGACTGTAAAAACTTGTTGCAAGAAGATTTTACTCAGATGACCGATGAGATACGAACCTTTCTACACCGTTCGGGATTGAAAGCCGAAACACGAGATAAAGACAACAGCAAACTAAGGGCATTCCGGCGCAATTTTTACTTTCCCGAACTTTTGTTTGAGTTGGGATTGTCCGGCTATAGGGAAGAACGTTTTTTGATTAAAGTAGAGAGCCAAGACCAAGGGTTTAAGTATCAATCGAAAATCGTTAACGTAAAACGAGCCGGTTTCTTTTTCCCGTTTCCCGTACCATCTGACCCTATTTTGTGCGCAATGAAGTTATCAGCATTACTGACTCGTCAAAAAGGAAGGGATTTCTACGACACGATGTTCCTCTTAGGGCAAACCGAACCCGATTATCAATACCTTGCCATAAAGAAAGGTATTCACGATAAAGCAGAATTAAGACGGGCTTTGACCGAAATAATCGACAAAACAGACCTTCAAAAAAAATATAGAGATTTTGAACACCTTTTGTTTGATAAATCAAAAGCCGAGAAAGTCTTGCGCTTTGGAGCGTTTGTAAAAGAATTTTAGTGTTATGACACAGCCGAAAAACGATATTTTTAAAACCCATCTGAAGCAATGGATACTAGATAAAGCAGACACTTATGATGCTTTTTGAAAAAATGATGAATGAACAAAGCGCAGAAGGTTATCAGCAAATTATGGTTGCCGCCATTTTGTATTTTCCGAAATATAAAAAACTCAACTTTAGCAAGCAAGCGGCAGATGGATCGCAGAAGCAGCGGGAATCGAGTGTTAGTGCCAAACAGAAAAGCTTGCGAAACTTAAATAAAAAACTCATTGAAAAGAAAATACACAGCAAATACGATGATGATTTGTCAAATATCGAAAACTATTAGGGTTGATCCGTATTATCTAGATATAAAATGTTTGAGTAGTAAAATACAAATCCTCTGCAACAGCCTATTATAAAGCTCGTTTCAGAGGATTAAATGTACCCAGAGCCGGGATCGAACCGGCATGGAAGTGAATCCACTGGTGTTTGAGACCAGCGCGTCTACCAATTCCGCCATCTGGGCATTTTGTAGAAAATGCGATTGCAAAAGTACACAAAAATTTCAAAAATAAAAACGGTTAGCCTCTTTTTATTTTAAATTATTCCAAAAGAGAGGCGGCATGAAATTTATTGAGGAATTGTTAAAACAATCACCCGACGGAAAGCGTTATACCAGAAAAGAAGATAATACAATCGAAAAAGTGTATCCATCACCCAGAGTGTAAGATTATGTTATGTTATGAAGAACAACAATTTTTGTGTAATTATGGGAGGCGGGATCGGTAGCCGGTTCTGGCCTTTTAGTAAAGAAGACAGACCTAAGCAGTTCCTCGATTTTTTTGGCACGGGCCGCTCGCTCCTGCAGAGCACGTTCGACCGGTTTAAAAAAATCATTCCCATTGAAAATATTTTCGTAGTGACCAACGACGCATACGCTGAGCTGACGCTTAAGCAACTGCCTGAGTTATCAAAAAAACAGGTGCTTCTTGAGCCCCTGAGAAGAAATACCGCACCCGCGATCGCCTATTCCCTGTTTCATATTCAGGCAATCAACCCGGACGCCAACATTGTGGTGGCTCCTTCCGATCATCTTATCTTGAAAGAAGATGTTTTCCTGTCGGAGATTGAACGTGGATTGCAGTTTGTGGAAAAGAACCCGTTCCTGCTGACGCTGGGTATTAAGCCCAGCCGCCCTGAGACAGGTTACGGGTATATTCAGGAGAGTCGCGAGGAGGTCGACGGTATTCGAAAAGTGAAAACCTTCACGGAAAAACCCAATTTAGAACTGGCTAAGATGTTCTGCGAAAGCGGTGAGTTCGTTTGGAATTCGGGGATCTTCATTTGGAACGTGAAAACTATTTTAGAGTCGTTCAGGATGTATTTACCCGATATCGTGAATAAGTTCAACGAAGGCAGGGCGTTTTTTAACACTCCCCGGGAGAAAGAGTTTATCGACCAGGCTTTTCCATTTTGCTCCAATATCTCCATCGATTACGGGATAATGGAAAAGGCGGACAACGTGTACGTTATCGGTTCCGACTTCGGGTGGTCCGATCTGGGTACCTGGGGTTCGCTGCATGAAATAACCCCGAAAGACGAGAACAACAATGCCAGCCTGCATTGCAAAACGTTGTACATTGAAAGTAACGATAACGTGGTAACCATGAGCGATGATAAGCTTGTTGTGATACAGGGGCTTGACGGATACATTGTTGCCGAATCGGACAAAGCGTTGCTGATCTGCAAAAAGGAAGAAGAGCAACGCATCAAGCACTTTGTGACCGATGTGAAGTTCCGTTACGGGGACGAATATATCTAGGATCAACTTATAAACAGCAATTCCCGGTATTTGGGCAGGGGCCACATCTGATTGTCGACCATCAGTTCCAGTTTGTCGATGTGGTAACGGATGACGGACAGGAACGGCTCTACCGTATCGTGATAGGCAATGGCCTTGTCGCGTGCGTCTTCGAGCTTATTGGCCGATTTGCGGGCCTCTACCATATCGTCTACGTTGGTCTTTATGGCGGAGATGTGTGTTGCAATCTCCTCGATCAGCGCCGCATCCTCCCTGGAGAGCCGGGTTGCCTTCTCTTCATCGAAAACCACACGCATCTTGTACAGGTTATCCAGCAGCATCGACTGGTACTGCGTTGCCACGGGAATGATGTGGTTCATGCTTAGGTCGCCCAGCACCCGGGCCTCTATCTGAATCTTTTTAGTATACGTCTCCCACTTCACCTCATTTCGGGCGTGCAGTTCGCGTTCGCTCAGCACGCCAATGCTTTCGTACATTTTAACATTCCGTTCAGAGAGGTACGCGTCAAAAATCAATGGCACGCTCGTTTCGCAATCGAGCCCGCGTTTCCGGGCTTCTTCCTTCCACTCTTCGCTGTATCCGTTTCCGTCGAACCGGATAGGCTTGCATGCTTTGATGTAAAGGCGGATGGTATCGAAAATGG
>JAQWBH010000073.1 GCA_028707405.1 Parabacteroides sp.
ATTGAATAGATACTTTATATATTTAGGTTATAGCGGAAAGAATTACTGCGGTTGGCAAGTGCAACCCAATGGTGATACTGTACAACTACAACTTGAAAACAGCCTGTCGACTGTGTTGCAAAAAAATATTGCCACAACCGGAGCCGGACGAACAGACGCCGGAGTCCATGCGCGACTGATGGTAGCGCACTTCGATAGCGAAGATCCTCTAGCAGATCTGCCTTTTTTGGCTGAAAAACTGAACAGGTTACTGCCAAAAGATATTGCCGTATACCGTATTGTTCCTGTGATAGAGAATGCTCACGCCCGTTTTGATGCCACTTCACGAACATACAAATATTATATTACAACCCGTAAAGATCCTTTCAACAGCGATTATGTCTACAAAATTTGCAACGAACTAAACTTCGACACCATGAATCAGGCTTGCACCACTTTATTCGAATACGTCGATTTTACAAGTTTCAGCAAACTTCACACAGATGTAAAAACCAATAATTGCAAGATTATGCGTGCCGGATGGGAAAAAGAAAACAATGTCTGGGTATTCACTATTCAGGCAGACAGATTTCTGCGTAATATGGTGCGTGCCATCGTGGGGACTCTGCTGGAAGTGGGCCGGGGAAAACTATCAGTAGACGAATTCCGAAGAATCATTGAACAAAAGGATCGCTGTAAAGCCGGAATGTCTGTTCCGGCCCAAGGATTATTTCTTGAAGATATCACTTACCCTGCGGAACTCTTTAATATTCAAAAAGCATGTGGATCATTTTAGCATTTGTCTCTGCCTTTCTGCTGGGTTGCTATGAAGTAAACAAAAAATTCGCCCTTAATAATAATGCAGTCCTTCCCATACTGTTTCTCAACACGCTGATAAGCAGTGCAATATTTGTTCCGTTTATCATACTTTCCATGAGCACACACCGGCTTGACAATACGGTAATGTATGTGCCTCATACCTCTTTTGAGACACAGTTCGCCGTATTTATCAAAGCAATCATTGTTCTTTCATCGTGGATTTTTGGGTACTTCGGAATGAAGCATCTGCCATTAACCATTACAGGACCTCTCAAAGCGACACAGCCGGTTCTGACACTAGTAGGTGCCTTAATTATATTTGGGGAGCGACTTAATCTGGATCAATGGATAGGAGTCATTCTTTCCATAGCTTCTTTCTATATGCTGGCTTCGTCAGGGAAAAAGGAAGGTATCCGGTTCTCACATAACAAATGGATTTTCTTCACCGTGATGTCAATCATCACCGGCGCATTGAGCGGGCTGTACGACAAACACCTCATGGGACATCTGGATGTCATGACTGTTCAGGTATGGTTTAATGTTTATCAGTGCTTGCTGATGATTCCTATTCTTCTGTTCTTTTGGTTTCCACATCGCAAAAACTCGACCCCTTTTGTATGGAACTGGAATATTGTTCTCATATCTGTATTTCTCTGTTTGGCCGATTGGATATATTTCTACGCATTGACTTATCCTGATTCAATGATTTCAGTGGTTTCGATGGTCCGTCGTAGCAATGTGGTAGTCACCTTTGCTGCCGGAGCCATATTTTTCCATGAAAAAAACTTAAAGAGCAAAGCTGTCGACCTTTTTTTGGTATTATTAGGAATGATATTCTTATATTTGGGGACAAATTAAAAATGCAACAATGAAAAGATTATTATTTATTATATTGATCAGTTTATGCTCGCTCGGAGCCAGTTCGCAGAATATGGACGCGCTTTTTGAACTGATGCCCGACCAGTATATACCTCAACTTGAAAACGCCTGGCGAAAAGACCTGGTCGATTTATTCAACGCGGGCAAAGAAGCCAAACTGAAGAACACCATGAACGGCTTTTCTTCTTTAAAAGCACTGACCAACAATTACTTGTTATTACAAGTGACAGAAAGCAGCACAATCGAAATGAAGCTTCTCCCACTAATCAATAACACAAATGTTATATGTATGGTGACAACCGTTAATGGTCCTGTTCCCGATAGTCAGATCCGCTTCTTCTCTCCTGAATGGAAATTATTAAATCCGACAGACCTGATCACGCTTGTTGATGCCGACTGGTTTCTCAAAGAAAACATAGATAAAAACGATTTATCCTATTTGGAAGCCTCTTCGCATGTTAACATGTATCTACGTAAAATGACACTCAGCCCGGATAACCTGACACTCACTGTAGAATACACAACTCCGCAATATTTGGATAAGGATACACGCAAGAAACTTGAACTGTTCCTAAAATCGGAACCTAAAGTTTATGTCTGGAATAAGTCTCACTTTGAATAATAGCAACTGTGATTCATTTGCTAAGGTTAATCATCTGATGATTCGTCATCGATATCGTCAAAATCAAAATTGAAATTGTCCATATCCAATATATCGACGTCGGTAAACTGCTCCAGATCGCGGCGTTCTTTCTTTGTCGGACGACCTAATCCGTGTGCACGATTAACAAATCCTGAAATCTTATTCATTTCCATTATCTCGTACTGATCAGGAGTCGTCACATTTTTCAAATAATCAGGGACCAACTTCGCTCCCATTCTGTTTTCGGTTAATGCCAATACTTTAAAGGAGAAGGTGATCGGTGGCTTACGTACCTGTATCACTTCGCCGATCTTAATCATGTGTGAAGGTTTGACATTGACGCCATTTATCATCACCCGTCCTTTTTTGCAAGCATTGGCTGCCACTGTCCGAGTTTTAAAGAGGCGCGTAGCCCACATCCATTTGTCTATTCGAACTTCGTTCATTCTTACTTGTTATTATACTGATTCATTGCCGTTTGAACGCCGCTTAAGCAGAAGCATTTAATAATCTCGACAGCTTTCTTGTTTATCTCAGGCATCATATCCAGTTCTTCTTTCGGAAATTGTCCAAGCACATAATCAATCTGTCCACCACGGGGAAACTCACTGCCTATCCCGAAACGCAAACGACTATAATTTGGGGTGCAAATCATTTCCTGTATATTCTTCAGTCCGTTATGACCGCCGTCGCTTCCTTTGGGTTTCAGTCGAAGCGTTCCAAAGGGAAGTGACAAATCGTCAACAATAACCAACAAGTTTTCTACAGGTATATTTTCTTTTTGCAGCCAATAACGTACCGCATTGCCGCTTAGATTCATAAAAGTGTTGGGTTTCAGCACTACCAGTTCGCAATTCTTCACACGCATACGGGCAATCGCACCATACCTTTCTTCAGTATATTGAGCACCAGCGTCTTCAACCAAGGCATTAACCACACGAAACCCTGAATTATGTCGTGATCCCCAATACTCGGAACCAATATTTCCCAAGCCCACTATCAAATATTTCATTACTACGAATTCTGTTTGCTTATAGCTCTTTCTTTTTGTTAATTAGGCACGGATTTCAATGATTTCATTTCGAAAATCGAACCTGTCATCAATGTAATCCGTGCCTAAAGCACTATAATAACTGTATATAATTACTTCTTATCATCAGCAGCAGCGGCAGGAGCAGCGGCAGCAGGTGCAGCTGCACTGACAGCAGCAGCTGCGGCAGCATCAGCAGCACGTGTAACCTGTACGACACAAACGACTGCGTTCTTCGAATTCATCAGTTCAATGCCATCAAAATGCAAGGAACCAACCTGAATAGTCTTGCCTAATCCCAAATGATCTACATTAATAACAAACCTCTCCGGTAGTTCTGTATAAGTAGCTCTTGCTTTCAGCTTTCTCATCTGCAAAACAAGCTTACCACCCGCTTTAACACCTTCGGCATGACCTTCCAGAACAACAGGAATATCCATTTCTATCGGCTTCTTATCCGAAATCTCAAGAAAGTCCATATGAAGAATTGCATCAGTAACAGGTCCGAACTGCATATCTTTAATGATAGACAAATGCTTTACGCCATTGATTGTCAGATTTACGATAAAAATCTCCGGTGTATAAACCAAATTACGAACAGCCTCTTTCGAAACAGTAAAATGTACTACCTTTTCACCACCGTACATCACAGCAGGAATCAAGTTATTCTTACGCATCGCTTTTAAAGCTCTTTTACGGTCAGCTGAAGTAGCGATAACTTCGCGTGACGTTCCTTCTAATTCAAATGTTTTCATCTCTTTAATTTTTTGTGTTACTCAAAATTAGATAATTATGCTTCCTAATTTCCCATCACACGTACGGGGTAAAAAGCGGTGCAAAGGTAATATTTTTATTTGGAACAACAACTTCTCTGAAAAGATTTTAATCCAGACGAATATTCTTTTTGGCAAACCAGAGTTCTGTCTCATTCCACAGCTTTGTCTGCAAAACCGGAGGGCAAATACGCGCTGCTATTTTCTTTTCTTTTCCATCAGCAAAACAGCAACCACTCTTTCCTTCCACCTCTTTTGACAGTGCCAGGTAAATCGCCGTCGAAGCTCCCTCTTCAGGCGTTTTAATAAACGGCCGATAAAAAATATCCGTCAACCAATCGAACCACTTATTCATTCTGATCATATTTGTACTCACGATGCCCGGATCAGCGGCATTGACGGTTATTCCGGTATTCTTCAACCGGTCAGAAAGTTCGCGCGTAAACAACAATAGAGCCAACTTCGTATTTCCATAAACAGGAATCCGCAAAAAACGTCCCTCTTTTCCTTTTTCAATAAACGCTTCATCGATCTTTCCTATGGCGTAGGTACAAGACACCGTATTTACGATGCGACTTCCTGCCGACATCAAAGGGAGTAAACGGCGCGTAAGAAGATACGGCGACAAGTAATTGACACTCACAAGCGTTTCCACACCATCAACCGTACGACGGACAGGCGTAGAAAGTATTCCGGCGTTGTTTATCAAAAAACTGATATGACGTTTTTCTATCAGCAAATGATCCGCAAAAGCATTGACCGACGCAAATGAAGCCATATTAATATTCCTGACTTCAATCTGTTCGTTTGCGCATTCCTGGCGTACCACCTCGCAAACAGACAACGCTTTTGTCATATTCTGACAAGCCATAATCACGGAATAGCCTGCCGAAGCTAATGCTTTAGTTATTATTTGTCCCATGCCGCCGTCGGCACCTGTCACTATTGCCAGTTTTTCTTCCATCATTTTCCTTCAAGCTGTTCTATCTCTTTCACCAGACATTCAGGCAAGTCCTTTACTTTCTTATGGCAAGCCATCTCGAGTGTATACATGCGCCCGATGCAATAATTGCTATGCCCGCAATCGCAGTACGCCTGTTCATCTTCCTTCATGCGGTTGACAAAAGCCGGATCATTTAGCAAAGCACGAGCCATACTTACAAATTCGAAGCCGTCGTTGAGCACTTCGTCTATTTTTTCGCGAGAAATCAGCCCTCCTATATACACAAGCGGAAGATGCAACGCTTCTCTGAACTTTAAAGCATCTTCCAGAAAATAAGCCTCCTTAAATGGAACTGCCGGAACCATCATTCGCCCAAACAATCTGACACACACCGGCAGCCAGCCTGCAGGCATATAGTAAGTCAATGTACGAATGGGCATAGCTCCCCGCATCACGTACATCGGTGCGCGACTCACAAAACCTCCACTCAGGATCAACGCATGCGCTCCGCATTCATCCTGTAACGTACGCGCTACTTCGAGTGTCTCATCCAATTCCATACCTCCCTTAAAACCGTCGCGCATATTTACCTTCACCAGCACAGCCATATCCGAACCAGCCGCTTTCATCACTTCGTCCATACACATCTTCATAAAACGCATACGGTTTTGCAAACTGCCGCCGTATTCATCTCTCCGATGATTGGTATATGGTGAAAGAAACTGGCTGATCAGATATCCATGACCGGCATGTATCTCCACCGCATCCATTCCGGCTTCGCGAGCCATATTTACAGCATGTCCGAAAGCTTTGGAAATAGCTGTGATCTCGGAGGGTTTCATTCCCCGGACAATAGTCGGCGAATAGATATTTATTCCACTTGATGCTGAAATGGGAGTACATCCACAAATATTTCTGTGCGACATATTTCCACAATGTCCCAACTGAATGGAAGCTGCTGCACCTTCTTTATGGATCGCCTCTGTAATCTTTCGCAGCCCCGGGATCACTTCAGGACGGATCCAAAGTTGTCGCTCAAACGACAAGCCGCTGCGCGTCACAGCAGCATAAGCCAATGTCGTCATTCCGATACCTCCTGCGGCAACCGATTTATGATAATCATACAACATGTCCGAAGGGGCATTATCCGGACACATACTTTCGAACGCAGCGGCACGAATCGTACGATTTCTCAACATCAACGGTCCGATTTTTGCGGGGGTAAACAATATTGATTTGTTTTCCATCATTTGTACATTTCAATAAATAAAAGGAAATACCCGTTTTCTGTTTCCAACTTCACTGCCGAACATTTTCTGATATTTGTGATAGACCGTATTGGCACGCGGCACAAGGTTTGCAAATGTCCACCAGGCAAATACAGCCCCGCTTGCGCTCCATGTCAGTATTGCAAATCCGCACCATTCGATAATCTCGCCAAAATAACTTGCAGATGTCACATAGTCGAACAATCCGCCACTAGGCAAATAATGTTTATTATCATTGCCTTTACGCAGATGACGGATAATATAATCCGAATGCCAGTTGATAGCCATCCCTATAAAAAACAAAAAAGATCCGATGACAAACTGCGGAGATAAGAGCCATTGGTTCTGGTACATATCTTCAGGTGCCAAATGGAAAAGCCATTCGCCCTGCATATATCCATTCAATATATTAAATACAATTCCCATAGCCATAATTCCCGCGGGCATCATGCTCTTTCCCTTTATTAACCAAGGGAAAACCAATGAACGTCTAAAATAATGTAATTCAAAAAACAGAAAAAAAAGCAAAGGAACCGCTTCAAAGCGCCTTTCTGAAGTATACCAAAGCAGCAACATTTCAATAAATACCGGGATTTCCATACACATCCAGGCTACTCTATTCGGTATCGGAGGTCCCCACTTACGATCGAAAAAGAGTCCATAACCCGCTTCTACAAAATAAAGAACAACAAAAACAATGGTTGCGATAGCAAACATCACAATCAAAAAAACAATAAAATATTCGCTGGTCATTTCTTTCTTTTTATGTATTGCTACAAAAATACATATTAATCTTATAGAATCATCTTTCTATTATCACAAAATACCGATGTTTTTACTCGAATTGTATTCTCCAGTCATCCCAAATATATCCTCCGCTTCATTCTAAATGATCCGTACCTCGGAAGGAATTTTAGCAATTCACAATGCTCATTTCAAAAAATAGCTATATTTGCATGTCCTATTGATATAGAATAAAAATGACACAACTACCAATAATTGAAATAGAACAACTTAACAAGGGCATTCGTTCGCATGATACATTCAAGAATATTATCTCTGTGGCCGATATTCAAGGCGGGTTGAATATTAAAGATACAGGAAGCGGTAAACTGTATATACCCATGCGACTGAATGCCGTGCTGCTGGCTGTTACTTTATCCGGAACGCTGGATATCAGCTTAGACTATACTCACTATTTCGTAACGCCCAACAGTTTTCTAATGATCATGCCGACCCATACCTTTCAATTTGAACACATAAGTGAGGATTTTAAAGGAACAATCATCATTGCTTCTAAAGAGTTTTTCGATGATTTTACCCCATCCACTTCTTCCCGTTCTATCACCAATTATCTGGAACTGCGCAAAAGCCCGTATACCGAACTGACCACGGAAGAAACAGGCATTTTGAAAGAATGTGTCGACATACTCCATGAAAGGGTTAAAGAGAACGATCATCTATTCCAAAAGGAGTTGATATACAACTCATTTATGAACCTTTCCTACGAATTGGCAAACATTTTAATGCATAAGAAAGACAAAAAAGAAGTGTTCAATAAATCAAAAATTTCAAGAAAAGAAGAATTACTCGAAAAGTTTCTGAAGCTTCTTTTTGCCAATTTCGAAGAAAAACATGTTGTCACATTCTATGCTGAGAAACTTTTCATTACGCCGCAATATTTATCACTGATATTAAAAGAGTTAACAGGCAAATCGGCCAACAAATGGATCAATGAAGTGCTTATTGTTGAAGCAAAAATCCGATTAAAAATGCCCGATGCCACTGTACAACAAGTAGCCGACGAACTAAACTTTTCGGACCAGTCCACCTTTGGCAAGTTCTTCAAGAAAAACACGGGTATATCTCCGATGAAATATCGGGAATCATAACAATAACATCCTGACATTTAAAACAAAAATATAACATTATGAAAGCATTATTAATTAGTTTATTGGCAGCAGCCACACTACCATTAGCCGCACAACGCGACGCGTCGATCCGGATTTATCCGCAACAAGGTACGCAAATGATTGACAAGAATATATACGGACAGTTTTCTGAAGACCTGGGTGCTTGCATCTACGGCGGACTTTGGGTAGGTCCTAATTCTGACATTCCCAACACAAAAGGATACCGCAATGATGTTCTGAAAGCGCTAAAAGACTTACAAGTACCGGTACTCCGCTGGCCTGGTGGATGCTTTGCCGACGAATATCACTGGATGGATGGAATAGGTCCGTACGAAAAACGTCCTAAACTGGTCAACAACAACTGGGGTGGAACGGTCGAGGATAACAGTTTTGGCACACACGAATTTCTAAACCTCTGCGAAATGATCGGCTGTGAACCCTACATCAGTGCGAACGTTGGCAGCGGAACAGTAGAAGAAATGGCTAAGTGGATCGAGTATATGACAGCCGACGGTGAAAGCCAAATGGCCGTTCTTCGTCGTAAAAACGGTCGTGATAAACCATGGAAAGTAAAATTTATCGGCGTTGGCAATGAAAGCTGGGGATGCGGAGGAAACATGCGTCCTGAATTTTATTCCGACATGTATCGCAGATATTCTACCTACTGCCGCGAATATAATGGCAATAAGCTATTCAAGATCGCAAGCGGTGCAAGCGATTACGATACCAACTGGACAGAAGTATTGATGAAAAATGTAGGAACCCGCATGAACGGACTTTCCCTACATTATTATACGGTAGCCGACTGGAATCATAAAGGTTCGGCCACCAGTTTCAGCAAAGATGATTATTACTGGACTTTAGGCAAGTGTTTGGAAATAGAAAGCACCATTCAGAAGCATATCGCCATCATGAACAAGTATGACCCGAAGAAGCAAATCGCTCTGCTTGTCGACGAATGGGGGACATGGTGGGACGAAGAGCCGGGTACAATACAAGGTCATCTTTTCCAACAAAATACGATGCGCGATGCGTTTGTTGCTGCACTCTCTCTGAATGTATTCAACAAATATGCCGACCGGATCAAGATGACGAACATTGCGCAAGTAGTCAATGTTTTACAATCAATGATTCTGACAGACGGCCCAAAGATGATGCTGACGCCTACTTATCACGTCTTTGAGATGTACAAAGTTCATCAGGATGCAACCTATCTTCCACTGGATCTGATCTGCGACAAGGCACAAGTGCGCGACAACCGCGAAGTTCCGATGCTCAGTGCCTCGGCTTCACGCGACAAAAACGGGTTAATTCATATCACACTTGCAAACGTTGATCTGGACAAAGCTCAAAATGTGAGCATCGATTTGCAAAGCGAAAAAATATCGTCTGTAAAAGGACGTATTCTGACATCAGCCGACATCACAGATCATAACACTTTTGAAAAACCGGATTTTGTAAAACCCGTCGTATTCAATGGTGCAAAAATAGAAAAAGGCCAGCTCAAAATAAGTATGCCGGCTAAATCTATCATTGTTCTCGAAGTGAAATAAAAATTGTTTCGTACCTTTGTCTCATTGAAACAACAAAAATTAGATATAATTTTAAAGATTATGAAACCTACATTATTTGTTTTGGCTGCCGGAATGGGCAGTCGCTATGGCGGATTAAAACAGCTTGACGGTCTCGGACCTAACGGAGAGACAATCATGGATTACTCTATTTTCGATGCTATCCGTGCCGGATTCGGCAAACTGGTTTTCGTTATCCGCAAATCTTTTGAAAACGATTTCCGTGAAAAAATTGTATCCAAATACGAAAATCATATTCCTGTAGAAGTGGTATTCCAAGAATTGGACGATCTGCCGGCCGGCTTCAAATGTCCGGAAGGGCGTCAGAAACCATGGGGAACAAACCATGCTGTTCTGATGGGAAAGACAGCCATCCATGAACCTTTTGCCGTAATCAACTCAGACGACTTCTATGGTCGCGATAGTTTTGCCGTCCTTGGCAAAGAACTGACCAAGATGGGTGAAAAGAAAAATGAGTATTGCATGGTCGGCTATCGTGTAGGCAACACGCTGAGTGAAAGCGGATCAGTAGCGCGTGGCGTATGTGAAACCAATACTGAAGGCTTCCTGACAGGCGTTGTTGAACGTACCGCTATCGAAAGAATTGACGGCGACATACAGTTTACCGACGAAAACGGCCAAAAAGTAGTTCTGGAAGAGAATGTTCCCGTTTCGATGAATATGTGGGGCTTCACTCCTGACTATTTTGAACATTCTGAAGAATATTTCAAGTTCTTCCTAAAGGAAAACATTGACAAACCGAAGTGTGAATTTTTCATCCCTTTACTTGTCAATGACCTGATTACAAAAGGAATAGCAACAGTCAAAGTGCTTGACACAACAGCTAAATGGTTCGGTGTAACATACGCTGCCGACCGTCAAGGTGTTGTTGATAAGATTCAAGCCTTGATTGATGCAGGCGAGTATCCTTCAAAAATCTTCTAAGTAACTTCTATCGCTTTGCAAATAAAATATTCTGTACAAAGAATAAAAGAGTATGTGTCAAAACTAAGATAGCCTCTAGAAGTTGGACAATTTAAAGATATGAGCTCTGCATAATACGGGGCTCATATCTTTTAATCTTAATTCTATTTTCACCCTATTATACCAACAAATATATTTATTAAGTGATCTCAAAATCTTCGATGGAAATAAATTCTTTACTGTTACTTTCAATATTTCTAAGGTTAACGAAAGCATATCACAACCAATACTATCGATACGCAAGACAATAAGACTTTCAGCCATTGACTCGTAGTTTTATAGATCATCAAACACCTACAAAAAAAAGAAAGAAGCTATTAAACAATATTAATATCATCTATTTCTATTCCAAGGATAAAAACGTACCTTTGCGAAGATTTTCCAGAGGAAACAAAATTGTTAGATGATTAGATATATCCACAACATCATAGGGATAGTGTTGCTACAATTTCTTGTGAGCATCACTTTCACTCACGCACAATCTGTTACATCAGCTTCAGGTATTGTCAAGGATTCCATAACCGGCGAACCATTACCTTATGTCTCTGTCTATTTCGAAGGCTCAACCATTGGAGCTATGAGCGATGACAATGGCCACTTCACATTGCAGAACGACAAAGGATATATCAAACTATCGGCATCGTCGCTTGGTTACGAAACAAAAAGCATACGATTAAAAGCCGGACGCAAAAACGACGGACTGATGCTTATTCTCAAACCTGCCGCTTTTGAGATTTCAGAAGTTGTCATCAAACCCAAGAAGCAAAAATATACCCGGAAAGATAATCCGGCAGTAGAATTGATCAAAAAGGTCATAGAACATAAAGACGAAAACCGAATCGAATCAAAACCGGAATACGAAACGGAAGTATATGAAAAACTTGCACTGTCATTGGATAATTTCAATCCGAATCTGGACAAAAACAAGTTCGTACAGAAGTTCAAATTCATCAAAAACTATCTGGATACATCAGAATTTAACGGTAAACCTATTTTGACTGTGTCTGTTCGTGAAACGCTGCTTGACCATTACTACCGGAAGAGTCCGAAATCGGAAAAAGTCATTGTCAAAGCCAAACGACAACAAGGCATTGACAAATCGTTGGACGACGGCGGAGCTATTACATCCAACCTGGAAGAAATTTTCAAAAGCATCAACATATTCGATAACAACATCACCCTCCTGCTAAACCGGTTTGTCAGCCCGCTATCATCCACATTAGCAGTGACGTACTATCATTATTTCATTCTGGACACGCTCGATATCGGAGGCGACAAATGTATCGATTTGGGATTTGTTCCTGCCAACAGCGAAAGCTATGGTTTCACAGGAAAACTATATATCACGACCGACGGGACTTATTCGGTAAAGAAAGTGCTGCTTAATACGCCGGCGAATATAAACCTGAACTGGGTTGACAAACTTCGCATCGATCAAGAATTCAAAAGAACGACGGACAGCACGTGGGTCATCAGCAATGAGAACACCTACGTAAATTTCTATGTGGTCAAAGGAACACAGCAACTATATGCGCACCAGTTAAGAAACTACAGCAACTATAATTTCAATGTTCAAAACGCCGATTCGGTGTTCAAACTTCTCGGTCCTACGCATATCTTGCCTCAGGCGACGGTTCTTTCCGACGACTACTGGGCTGTCAACAGGCCCGTTCCTTTAAAGGAAAAAGAAGACGCTCTGAAAGACTTGCTGAACCAACTACGTAAAGTGCCGTCATTCAATGCAATCATAAAAACAGCAGAAATATTAATCACCGGATATATTCCGACAACCAGCGACAAAAAAAACAGCAAATTCGACTTCGGTCCGATGAACACGGTATTCTCGGCGAATCATCTGGAAGGATTCCGTACGCGAATCGGAGGAATGACTACAACGAACTTAAATCCGTACTGGTTTGGAAGCGGATTCATCGCTTATGGTAATAACGATCGGAAATGGAAATACAATTTCAAGTTAACACGCAGTTTTAATCGCAAAGCTTATTACGAAGGCGAAAGTCCGGTTAACAATCTGTCGTTCATTCAGGAATACGATGTATATACACCGGGGCAGGACTTTCTCTACACCAGCAAGGATAATCTTTTCGTTGCATGGAAGGTGGGCGAACCTGTGACAAAAATGCAATATATCAAAAAGAGTGTTCTCCAATATGAGAAAGAATGGCTGAACAATCTGTCATGGAAAACATGGCTCAAAAGCGAGAACAATGAAGCTGCCGGAACATTGCAATATACGATGCGCGACGAAAGCGGTAATATGTATCGAATCAAAGACTTTACAACATCGGAAATCGGTACACAGCTTCGTTATGCTCCGGGCGAAAGGCCTTACAACGGCCGTTCGGGAAAGGAATCGGTGTTCAATCTGTCGAAAGACGCTCCGATATTCAAAATATCTCATCGAATAGGCATCAAGAATGTGCTTGGTGGCGATTATGATTACCAACACACCGAACTGAGCGCAGAAAAGCGTGTATGGCTCTCATCGTTCGGACATATAGATGTACAGTTCAAAGCCGGAAAAGTTTGGGATAAAGTACCTTTCCCCTTACTTATCATGCCTAATACCAACCAGTCTATCACGATTCAGCCCGACGCTTTTCACTTGATGAACGCCCTGGAATTCGTATCCGATCAATATGTATCTTTCAATGCAACCTACTATCTGAAAGGATGGATACTAAATCGTGTTCCGTTGATAAAGTGGTTGCGTCTGCGTGAAGTCGTTTCGTTCAATGGCATTTATGGAGGCCTGACGAAGAAAAATAATCCAACCTATACACCGGGGTTGTATCTGTTCCCTGACGGGACTCAACCGCTTGGCAACACGCCATACATGGAAGCCAGTGTCGGCGTGGAGAATATTCTGAAGATCCTGCGTATCGATTATTATCGCCGGCTTACCTATCTGGATAATCCATCCATAAAGAAAGGCGGCATTCGTATCGCATTGCGATTCTCATTCTAACCGATGAACAAAGAAACTAATTTTAAATCACCCCTTAATCATGCACCCCATGTTTGGGCTTTGCTGCCTTTGCTGGTTTTTCTACTCACCTACCTGGTAGCTTCACTCATTGCAGGCGATTTCTATAAAATGCCTATAACCGTGGCATTTGTAATCTCCTCCATCGTTGCTGTAGCCATATCAAAAGGCGGAAAAATAAACAACCGCATAGAGCAGTTTTGTCGCGGAGCCGCCAACAGTAATATCATCCTGATGGTATTAATATTCATTATGGCAGGCGCCTTTGCCCAAACAGCCAAATCAATGGGTGCTGTTGATGCAACCGTAAATCTGACCATGGCTCTCCTGCCCGGCAATCTGCTGGCTGCAGGCTTATTTATTGCGGCTTGCTTCATTTCTCTTTCGGTCGGGACATCTGTCGGAACCATCGTTGCATTAACACCCGTTGCCGCGGGTATTGCCCTGAAAGCGGGAGCGCCTGAAGCACTGATGCTGGGCGTTGTTGTAGGCGGAGCCATGTTTGGCGACAATTTATCGTTCATCTCCGACACAACAATTGTTGCAACACGCACACAAGGTTGCAACATGAATGACAAATTCAAGGAGAACATATATATCGCCTTGCCGATGGCTATTATCACTACATTATTATATATACTCGCCGGCAGCGAAATAACCCATTCGGGCGGCGCTGGAAATATAGAATGGATCAAAGTGGTTCCTTATATTGTCGTGCTCATTACAGCTATTTGTGGAATCAATGTTATGGTTGTTCTTCTCATTGGAACTGTCCTCTCAGGAATAACCGGATTGATCGGCGGCGACTTCGATATCTGGGGATGGTCGGCTTCGATGGGAAAAGGTATTACAGATATGGGCGAGCTCATTATCGTCACGCTTCTGGCCGGGGGTATGCTCGAAATGATTCGCTTCAATGGCGGCATCGACTGGATCATAACGAAACTTACCTCGCATATCCATTCGCGCAAAGGCGCTGAAGGAAGTCTGGCTGCGCTGGTCAGTTTTGCCAACCTCTGCACGGCGAACAATACGATTGCACTCATCATGTCCGGACCAATAGCCAAAGACATCGCTGAACGATACCATGTCGATCCGCGTCGCAGCGCCAGTCTGCTCGACATCTTCTCCTGTTTCGTGCAGGGCATCATTCCCTATGGCGCACAACTGCTTATGGCAGCCGGACTGGGACACATCTCTCCTATTTCAATCATGCAATACCTCTATTATCCATACCTTCTGGGATTTGGAGCCGTCATGGCGATCTGTTTCGGATATCCCAGACTGAAGGATAAATTGAAATAATCGGCTTTCCGCACAACAAATCACAACTTCAGCTTGTTTTTAAAGTAATTTTTATTTTTAAACACCAAGTATCATGGGAGCAAAGAAAAACTTTGTGCTGGATACCAATGTTATCCTTCACGATTACAAATGCATCGAGAATTTCCAAGAAAACGATATTTATATTCCTATCGTCGTTCTGGAAGAGTTGGACAAATTTAAAAAAGGCAGTGAGCAGATCAACTACAACGCACGTGAGTTCGTACGCGAACTGGATTTGCTGACCGACAACGACCTCTTCAAGAAAGGTGCTTCACTGGGAGCGGGTTTAGGGAGACTCTATATTGTCACCGGCGACAAATATCACGAAAAGATTGCAGAATCTTTTCCGGAACGGATACCGGACCACCGCATATTGTCATGCACGCTAACGGTTGCCGAGCGAAACAAGACAATTAAAACCATTCTAGTAACAAAGGATGTGAACTTACGGATGAAAGCACGCTCGCTGGGTATTGATGTTGAAGACTATATCACCGACAAGGTCACCAACGTCGATATCTTCGAAAAAGCACAAGATACCTATGAAGGGATCAATGGCGATTTGATTGATCAGATATATGACGCACCGGCAGGGATTGATGCCGACCTGTTTGATATCAAATCAAAACTCGCTCCGAACGAATGCTTTATTCTGAAAAGCGATCGTAATACCGTTTTGACACGTTACAATCCCTTTACCAACAAGTTCAAGAAAGTCGACAAGACTACAAATTACGGGATAAGTCCGAAGAATGCCGAGCAAAGTTTTGCATTCGAAATACTCAATGACCCGGAAATCAAGCTGGTAGGCCTGACCGGCAAGGCCGGAACAGGAAAGACCCTGCTGGCGCTGGCTTCAGCCCTTAAACAGAGCGGAACATATAAGCAAATTCTTTTGGCTCGCCCAATCGTGGCATTGGCAAACAAAGACCTCGGATTCCTTCCGGGCGATCAGCAGCAGAAAGTGGCGCCATACATGCAACCGCTGTTCGATAACCTGAATGTCATCAAACAACAGTTCTCGCCTACAAGTTCCGACGTCCGCAAGATCGACGACATGCAAAAGAACAATCAGTTGATTATAGAAGCTCTGGCATTCATCCGCGGCCGAAGTCTTTCGGAAACATTCTGCATCATTGATGAAGCGCAGAACCTGACTCCTCACGAAATAAAAACCATCATCACACGTGCAGGCGAAGGAACAAAGATGGTGTTCACAGGCGATATACAACAAATCGATTCGCCATATCTGGATGCGCAAAGCAACGGGCTGGCATATATGGTCGACAAGATGAAAGGACAAGAGCTGTTTGCCCATGTCAATCTGGTCAAGGGCGAAAGAAGCCAGTTGTCTGAAATCGCTTCAAACCTATTATAAGCAAAACAAACTCAGTACAAAACCGACTGACGAGTATCGCTTTGATAATGAATACATACCGCCGGTTCACAAGTGGAATTCAATCAGAATGAATTTCCACTGTGAATCGGCGATTATGATTTATATGTTTTAATTGAGTCGTTGAAATATACATGAATTTTTATTGTAAAATACTTGGAAATAACAAAAACATTTTGTATATTTGCAAATCATGTAATCAAAAGAAAAATAGCTATGAATCGAATACCTGTAAACAAATCCTTAAGGTGGAAAAAGTGGGCAGTACGTTTTACTCCAAGTATCAAACCGAAGTTAGGGATCAGGAGGTTAAAAATCTGGGTACTGAATGACGTGCTTTTGCACGCGGCCTATGTCGCTTCCCCGAATATATAGATAATATTCTCTGTAAAAAAAGTATATACTTTCCGAAACAAAAGTATATACTCCTGAGTGGTGAAAGTATATACTTTCGTGTGTTAAAAGTATATACTTTTGAGAACTAAAAGTGTGTACTTTTCAGAGAGGGAATGCTATGCTTTTTTTTAAATACAAAATAGTTTTTTGTGGGCATATATTTTGGTTGTCGGTCTGTGCCGGCGCAAGCACAGACAGGCGGCTGCCCTTTGGGGTTGGACTGCAACGGCCGTTGATCGCCGGCTGTTGTTCTGTTCCTGACCGGAGGGTTGCCCTCCATGGTTGATATACGATGACGGGTGTTCCCGTGCGGGACTGTTGCCACCTATCGCGGCGATGCATAGCTGCGGAAGGCAGCCGGGTGGCAGAGGTCGGGCACAAGACACCGGCGCACGTCGGCGGTGATGATGAAGAGAGGGCATGTGTGCTGCCGTAGCGTCGGCAGCAAGGCATACGGGCGTCTTGGCGAAGAAGCCCCGCACTATGGTATTGTCAGTCGGTCTGCACGGTGTACAGGCGGTGGTCTCTGCGGAGACACTGCCGTCCGACAAAAGGGAAAGCCGTGACGGATCATGTTCTGCAGCAATCGGATAGTATTTATACAGGAGCCTGTATTCAGGCCCCGGAAGGATTGCTGTACCCTTCCGGCTAGATCGAAATCTTCGGATTTCATCCTTGCCGTTTAGAGATTAAACCGGGTTTGGTGATGGCACTTTCTCTATTTTTAATCTCTTTATATTATATATATTTTTAATTAAATATATACCGACACCCTTCCCATGACACATTTAGGGTGTAAGCTATTGAAAATGAAATTTATACCAATACCCTTCTCATG
>JAQWBH010000408.1 GCA_028707405.1 Parabacteroides sp.
TATTCAGGGATGTTACTTGCGGATCAGGATTGAATCGATAGACCATCCCGCCATCTCTGATGGATTGGCAAAACTCGTTTATCCCATATTTTTCAAACGTGTAAACGATTCTACCCTTACCATACTTCATTTCCACATATTCAACCTTTTCAGATTTTGCAAGCATATCATCGGTAAGAATATCTCCAAATGCTCTTACAGGACGATCATCACCGTACGGATCCAGCGTCCCGGCATCTCCGGTAAGAAACAAAGTCCCGCCATTTAAAATAAATTGTCTCAACACCTGTTCTTGTTTTTTCGACATGCAATCCATCCCGGGAGCCAATAAAACTCTGAATTTCATTATATCCTGCTCTGTAATTGCATCATCCAGAATAAAAGTATGAGGGATATGTTGCTCGGATAAGAATTGGCCTGTACCCATTATCTCTTTTGGATACGCTGTCATATTTTTCACCGACCAGTCTCTCGTCATGCGCGAAAAGACGATTGCAATATCTGTAAATGGAACAGAGGTGATTTTATTCATATTTTCTTTCCATCCGGTATAATCATTCATCTTGTCACTGCCTTGGAAATCTGACAGCGACCAGGTAACCTGTCCGAGCATATTGTTCATTGCCCATCCAAAAAGGGCATAATTATACGTTCCGTTTGGATAAACCAAACCAAAAATCGGAGATCCGTATGTTTCTCTGAGACTATTGTACATATTCCTGCTTGTGAAATTATACCGATAATCATCCCATACGTCCCTGCTCATTATCTCTGTACCCAGAAAATCCTTTGACTTTGCGCTCAACGGCAAGTCACCCCCTTGGCCATACGAAGCTGCATTACCCAAAAAACCTCCCTCTGAATAATACTCCAAATTGGAAAAACCGGGATTGATCTGATGCGTGGCATTACTTAAATCGATTCTCCACTGGGCCATGGCATACTTTCTCCATTCAATCCAGGCCTTCCACAATTTGGACGATTTATTATGCAATAACGGACAGGTCTCATCATCCGGCAACATCAGCCCCGTAGCTTTTTTGAATGCCTCTCGGCAGTGAGCACAACCACAAAAATTGGCAAAATGAAAGACCGTCTCATCAAGCATCAGTCCGTCAATATGGGTATTTTTTATATGCTCTGTGATATAAGGGAAAAAATAATCGTTTTTGAAAGGTGGATTTACAGGACAAAGCCCCCATGTGGGTAGTCCATTCGTAAGATTATGCTGCAAATAGCCGGGGTGTGCAGCCAGGAAACGAAATCCCATATCCGTATTCCATAATATAGTCAGATCCTGATGATCAATGATCTTCATTCCCATTTGATGTGCCTGTTCAACTGTCTCACGAATATTATTTTCCACGCGCTGTAAATGGCAGGCATACGTGTGCCTCGAAAGAAATCCGTTTAATATCACAGCCGTTACTCCGCCATCTTTTACCTGTTGCAATCTTTTTTGTATTTTCTGAGTTGTATTAAACTCATTGAATGTTCCCCAATTATCGGGTCCCATCGTTCCGAGAGGACTGTTAAAACGCCAGGCCAGCTCTTCAGACTGCTGATCGGGAAGTGCAACCTCAAGTTCGGGAAGAGGAGGAATCGCATCAGCCTCCTCTACTTTTCCGGCCAACACGCTATATGTAAGCACTTTTCCATATACAGGAGGAACATCATAATAATTTGCAAACAAAACCCCGGGGCAAAAGCCATCATTCTTTATCCAGTTACCCCGCCGGAATTGAAAATCCTCTTCTTTATGCATAAACAACTGAAAACCAATAACGCTCACCCCCCAGTCTCCCTTAAATTTCAACTCTGCGGATCCATCTTCAATCCATTTGACAAAAGTCATGTCCGCCACTTTCCCCTGTTCCACTCTTACCCTATCATAAATGGTGTCGCCGTTGAGCAAAACGCCGAAAGGGCCTATATCTTTATTTAATGCGCTGGTACGAATGGTGACCAGATAGAGGCCAGGGCGTAACCCGTAAGTTGTAAATATGTTTGGCTCCTTTGATATGCAAGAAGCATATAAAGCCCCGGACAGCTCCCCTCCAGTCCATTGCACTTTTTCAGGATCCTTCCACCCATATCCAATCTCATGATTGCTTTTACTTATATCCGCCACGATAAAATCCTTCCCTGCTTTTTTATTAAAACAATACAATTTTTCTGCCGGAAGTTCGGAGAAATAGTAATAAAAAGCAACAGCATGATGTTTCAGATAATCGTCTTTATCTCCTTCAAAAATAGTGACCTTGCTTGTAAAGTCGCCGCCATAATTTGTCGCAGGCGTAGAAAAAGAGAACTCTATCATCTCCCCCCTTTTGGACACATTCCATTGTGCAACCATCGTATTGATTCCGCCGACAAAATAGGTACACACACCATGCGGATTAAAATCAAAAGTAATCGCTCCCTGATCCGTTTTCAATGATATCCAACGTGTTCCTGATATAATAGCCCCATCAGGCGTGGAGGAATTCAGTGTGCCATCCACCCATCGGGCATTCTGTGACCGTCCGACTAAAGCTGTCCATGTTGAGTTTTGAAAAGTTGATGCAGGCAATATGATTTTATACGTGATAGATGGATTTAAATAATGATCCATCAAGGCATCCTGATGCGTTTGAAAAGTCAATTCAATTTTTTTACCATCGGGAGAAAGGCCGATCTCCCTGCGATATGGCAAAGTAGCCTTCCGGCTCCATACATTCGTAGTCTGCCAGCCACTCTGATTACTAATGATAAAAGATTCCGCATTCGCTCCAACCGTTTCGCGAGCTATCCAAGAAAGAGAATCGCCCACCATCAGGGAGCTGCCTTTCCATACGATTCCGATATTCCTTGCCGCATCAATTTTGAAAGGAGACCCGTGAACAGTCATGGTTTGCTGTGCAATTAACATCGTTACACCGGTGAAAAAAGCTGAAAAGGATAAAATCAAAAAACGCTTCATGATTGTACAAATATTTCCTGATTATTCGTTAAATAGTTGTTGTATAATGCCCTTTCATTTTAAATATTTGTCAACAAACCGATATGCTTCCTCCCTGATCTCTTCAGGAAAATCGTGTCCAACACGAGGGTAAACAATCTTTATCTTATCCGCAGCATTCATGAACCGATAGACCTGGCCGGCACGAGTGATCCCTTTTCGGACCCCTTCTACCGAAAAATTATGATCATAAACAGGTGAGTTAGAAAAAAAGGGTCTGGGAGCAAGTGTTGCGATGATCTCATCGTAGTCAAAAGGAACCTTTTCGGCATCCAAATCAAATTTTTCCCGAATAAAAGGCATGTAACAATCTTGAGACCAAGGCCCCAAACGTCCTCCAAAACGAGTTGTTGCATCTTCACCGGCATTATAATAATCCTTTAACGTCCAGCCACAACTTGAAACAATCACCTTTATGCGAGCATCAAAAGCGGCAACAAAAAGAGCATTATGTCCGCCCAGAGAGTGCCCGATAACTCCAATCCGATCCTTATCAACATAGGGCAATGTCTGCAAAAGATTCACGCAGGAAATATGGTTGAAGATACCTTTCATCGTTCCCGAGTCATACCTGTCATGCACAAAATCGTAATCCTTCAGCTCGCCCATACTCGGATAATCCGGTGCAATTACCACATAACCTCTCTCTGCCAATTCTTTCGCATAAGCCCTGTTTTTTATATTCGTAGCACCGTCAATAATCCGTTTTCCTTCGGCACCTGTTCCATGCAGCGCAAGCATAGCCGGATATACCTTTTCAGCCCCCCTTGGCCGATACAAATAAGCAAAGACCTTTTCGGAAGGAGCAACCTCAAAATTAATAGAATAACGAAAATAGTTATCAAATACAGCTGTATCGGTATAATGAACATTCAATTTTCGTTTATCATCATGAGGCAACCTCCCCATAGCTTTTTGCATGTTGATCAATATCTCTTCTTTTCTTCTGTTCCATTCTGTTTTTGTGGTAACAGGCAACGATCTTCCTTTTCGATCCTTATAGAAAAGAAGATTGTCATAGTCTGGATCCATGCTCCCATCTAACAGAGATTTTATATTATCCAGGATCAACTTTTCCGATTCCCCTGTTTCCGGACTCGACTCAATCTCATACCCTCCTTCCTTATATGCATCTGCCGTACCTATATAGAAAGGCCCATAATCTCCATATGCAGCCATAGCTACAAAATGGTCCGGCGCCATCTTCTTGGCTGCCAGCTGATACTCCA
>JAQWBH010000409.1 GCA_028707405.1 Parabacteroides sp.
CTCTCTGGCAAGCCTGAATTGGTAGTGACGAATGCCGACTCACAGTTTAAGCCCGCGGAGGTTGCTAAGAGCTTCCACGCCGACACCTACTGCTTCGACTCGAGACCCGAAAAGGAGTGTTTCCTCCAATATGTGACGAGCAGTAAGGTGAAGAAGGTCTACTTTACCGGGATGTTTACGAGTAATCAGGGTGACCTGTCGATTCAGTATTACGACCCTGAGTCGCGGCGTATCCGTCAATACTACCCTGACTTCTTTGCGGAGATGACTGACGGCTCTTACGAACTCATTGAAGTAAAAGGCGATGATAAAATTGAAGACAGCGTCGTTATCGCTAAAGCAGAAGCCGCACGTGAGATGGCAGTGGCAAGCGGTGTTGAATACAAAATGTACGCAGGAAGCGTCATCATGAAGACACGCATATTGGAAGCAACTGGTGCTGCATATCAAGCAACCTTGCTTGATTGACTCTGATGCCAAATCTTCATTGAAGAGGGCTTAATATCCCCAGAATTCCTAAAAGACCCTAAAGCACTGGTAGACAGGAGAATAAAAAGAACTATAAAGCTGATATGAGAAGAGGTGAAGCTTAATGCCCTTTACCATCGTCTGGCATGACATCACAAAAATGAAGGTTGACGCGATCGTCAACGCCGCCAACACCGGTCTGCAAATGGGTGGTGGCGTTTGCGGAGCCATATTCAAAGCGGCGGGAGAGGCACAGCTTCAAGCAGCCTGTGATAAACTCGCCCCGATTAAGATGGGCGAGGCAGTTATTACTCCGGGCTTTAACCTCCCGGCAAAGTTCATTATCCACGCAGCGGGGCCGGTATATAGCCAGTGGAATAAGGAACAAAGCGAGCAGCTACTCCATTCCGCATATACAAACTCGCTGAAAAGAGCTATTGAAAACAAGTGTGAAAGCATAGCCTTCCCTCTGATTTCCAGCGGTATTTACGGCTATCCGAAAGATGAAGCGCTGAAAGTGGCTACTTCGGCAATTCAAGATTTCCTTGCCGACCACGACCTTGGTGTGACACTTGTGGTGTTTGACAAGTCAGCCTTCACTGTCAGCCGAGAACTACTTGGAGCGGTCAAAAGCTACATCGACGAGCATTATATTGAAACGAATCAAATAAAGCGGCGACAATTGCTTGATGTAGAGCGGCAAGCCATATCCAAAGCCGACGAGGATATTGGAAAATACAAAGAGACTCTTTTTGAAGAGATGCTCGCTCCATCCATCGGTGCACATGCCCCGCTTGATGATTTAGTCGGCAATCTTGACGAGCCGTTTTCTCAGATGCTCCTGCGTCTTATTGATGCCAAGGAAATGACTGATGTTGAGGTTTATAAACGTGCCAACCTCGACCGCAAATTGTTCTCCAAGATCAGGACGGGCAAAGGCTATATGCCGAGCAAGCGTACTGCGATTTCCCTCGCCGTGGCTCTGGGATTGTCCCTCGACGAAACTGACGACCTCTTGGAGCGGGCGGGTTATGCTCTCTCCCATGCCGTCAAGTTCGATGTTATAGTGGAATATTTCATCACAAACGGTAAATATGACGTTTTTGAAATCAACGAAGTGCTGTTCGAGTACGACCAGCCGCTATTGGGAGGGTAAGAAAATGCCGAAAATACTATTGAATGACATTCTCGGTCTGCGTGATGATGATTTAGACCGCAGCGTAATTAAATTTAATCAGTGGAATGGAACAAACGACCCGATGGAGGAGTATACAAGGAATCCCAGCATTGTAAATGATGGGTGGTTCCTTTGGCATAAAGAAAGAAGGTATTTCCGCGAGGGGCAAATCGGGATATGTTTTCTAAAGCTATCTTCGGATACTTGGTTATTGACCACCATCAAGGAAATCACGAAATGCCTTGATGTTGTTGATGCGGTGGGTTATGAGGCACATGAGCTGGATATGTATCGACAATTCTTCGGACGGGTCATTATAAAACATCGAAAATCCAGACCCCAAGGGGTATATTTCAAAACCGTACAGGAACGGTTAGAAGTGCTGCAAATCTTGCCTACGATATTTGACGGGATTGATTTCCCTGGATATGACAAAGTACGGCTTTCTTACGAGCAGCTATCAACAATCATTCACAGAAATAAGCGGGACTGGGTAGCTGCATTGGAAAATCAAAAAGCGGTTTATCTCATTACAGATAGATTTAGCGGGAAACACTATGTCGGTTCTGCATATGGGGAGAATGGAATGCTCCTTCAACGTTGGACAAACTATGTAAACGATGGTCACGGCGGCAACAAGCTACTCAGAGAAGTTGTTGAAGAGTTCGGGATTCAATATGTAGAACAGAACTTCCAGTATGCTATTCTGGAAAACTATAATGCAAGAACAGACAAGCAAATTATCTTGGGACGTGAGTCTTGGTGGAAAGAAACCTTGGGAAGCCGTGCATTCGGGCTAAATGCCAATTGATATGTCGCTTTTCAAGCGACCAGTTGACATTGTGAAATTGTTATCCTTGAGACATAAAATCTTAAGGAGGGAATTTCAAAATGAAAAAAGGATTAACTGAACTGGTATTCATACTTGATAAGAGCGGCTCGATGAGCGGACTGGAAGCAGACACCATTGGCGGGTACAATTCAATGCTCACAAAGCAACAGGCAGTAGAGGGCGAATGCCGCATCACAACGGTGCTGTTCGATAACAACTATGAACTACTCCACGACCGTATCGACCTTAAAGCGGTCAGTGCTATTACGGAGAAGGAATATCAAGTCGGCGGCTCGACTGCACTTCTTGATGCAATCGGCATGACAATTCATAAGATCGGCAACGCCCAGAAGCATACCGCTGACGATTACCGTGCCGAAAAAGTGATGTTCGTGATTATCACGGATGGCGAGGAAAACTCCAGCCGTGAATACTCTGCCGAAAAGGTTAAAGCTCAGATTGAACGGCAAAAAACGAAATATGGATGGGAGTTTATCTTCCTTGGTGCGAATATCGATGCGGTTCAGACAGCCGGACGCTTCGGGATTACTCCTGATAGAGCGGTTGATTACCTCGCTGACAGTGAAGGGACGGAACTAAACTTTAAGGTAATGGCAAGTGCTGTAGCAACATTCCGTGAGGCGGGAACCGTTGACGAGGCTTGCTTTGAGGAAATCCGCAAAGATGTGAAGCGGCGAGGAGGTCGGAAATAATGCTCGGAGCCATTATCGGTGACATCGTAGGCTCTGTCTACGAGTGGCATAACATCAAAACAAAAGACTTCCCACTGTTCCGTGACGATTGCTTTTTCACTGATGACACAGTGATGACTATCGCTACAGCAGACGCTCTGATGAACGGTGGCGAAGCCGATGATTTCATTGACGCATACAAGAAATGGGGTCGGCTTTACCCTGATGCAGGATATGGCGGCAGGTTTGGAAGTTGGATTCATTCTGATGACCGTAAGCCTTACAACTCTTGGGGCAACGGTTCGGCGATGAGGGTTTCACCTTGCGCTTGGTTGATGGACTGTGGATTCTGCGCCCGAACAGGAATGTGGCCGTCCAACGGAAGGAACAGAGCCAAGCTGTCTGCCGAAGTTACGCACAACCATCCTGAAGGCGTAAAAGGTGCACTGGCGGTGACGGATGCAATATTTATGTGCCGTTTCTACACTGGTGGTTATGGTGACGATATGGGCAATCCACTCAACGAGCGCATAACTCTCGAACAATACAAGATACAAATCAAAGAACACATAGAGCGGGAACACGGTTACGACCTGAGCAAAACCCTTGATGAAGTCCGTCCAAATTACCGCTTTAACGAAAGCTGTCAGGATACCGTACCGCAGGCGATTATCGCTTTTCTTGAAAGTGCGGACTTCGAGGACGCAATCCGAAACGCCATCTCCCTCGGAGGCGACAGCGACACCCTTGCTGCTATAACAGGAAGCATTGCAGAAGCTGCCTATGACGTGCCGGACGCAATAAAGGAAAAGGCGTTGTCATTCCTCGATGAGCCATTGAGGGAAGTCTATGAGCGGTGGGTAATATACATCAGGAACGGCTAAGATAAGGGGTGTGCAAAAGCGGTGCAAGTTTTAACGATTTGCTTTGGGGCGGTGCATTTTATCAATAGGTAGTACCTTTGCCAGATTATCTACCATCTATTGATAAAAAGCCAAAAAACCTGGTATCTAAGCCATTTTCGCGGTAGTGCGAGATGGCTTTTTCCATTTTGTGAGC
>JAQWBH010000410.1 GCA_028707405.1 Parabacteroides sp.
GTACAGGTATCAACGACGACTTAAACGGAATAGAACGTCCCGTACGTTTCCCGATTCATTGCATGGGCGAGCGTATGGCTGAAGTTGTCCAGTCGCTTGCCAAATGGAAGCGCATGAAACTTGCAACCTATCGGATTCCTGCCGGCTACGGTCTTTATACCGATATGAATGCTATCCGCGGCGACGAAGATTTGGATAACCTCCATTCGCTGTACGTTGACCAGTGGGACTGGGAACGCACGATCCGTCCGACCGACCGCAACTTGGATTATCTGAAGAAAACCGTCAGAAACATTTATGCCATATTTCGTGAAATTGAAGCCATGGTTTATGAATGTTATCCGCATATTACTCCGGAGTTGCCAGACAATATCACCTTCATCCATTCCGAAGAATTGCTTGAGATGTATCCTAACCTGTCGCCCCGCGAACGTGAAACAAAAGCTACCGAAAAGTTTGGAGCCATCTTTATCATAGGTATCGGAGCAAAACTTTCAAATGGAGAAAGGCATGATGGACGTGCTCCGGACTATGACGACTGGAGTACGATGAACTCTGACGGCTTTTATGGGCTCAACGGAGATATCATCCTATGGAATAACGTACTCAAATGTGCGTTTGAACTTTCGTCGATGGGTATCCGTGTAGATGCTGAAGCGTTGTCTCATCAACTGGAGATCTGTGGCTGTCCGGAACGCAAAGAACTTACGTTCCACAAGGCTCTGCTTGAGGGGAAGCTTCCTCTCTCAATCGGCGGTGGCATCGGACAAAGCCGTCTGTGTATGTATTTTTTACGCAAAGCACATATTGGAGAAGTCCAAGCCTCCATCTGGCCTGAAGATCAGATAGAACTTTGCAAGCAAAAGAATATTATTCTATTATAAAGTATAATTTATTTTCTATAAAATCATTTAGTATGTCAAAGTTAAGGTTTAGAGTAGTAGAAGAAGCCTTTCAGAAAAAGGCTGTGGAAGTGACGCCTCCAAAAGAACGGCCGTCGGATTTCTTCGGGCAGAATGTATTTAACCGTGCAAAAATGTTTAAATATCTGCCAGAGAAAACGTATGAAAAAATTGTCGACTGCATTGACAACGGAACGCCTCTAGACGGCGACACAGCTGATGTTGTCGCTACAGGCATGAAGAAATGGGCTATTGAGATGGGTGTTACTCATTACACACATTGGTTCCATCCTCTGACCGAAGGAACGGCTGAAAAACATGATGCCTTTGTTGTACATGACGGAAAAGGCGGTATGGTTGAAGAATTCTCCGGAAAATTGCTTATTCAGCAAGAGCCTGATGCATCCAGCTTTCCAAACGGTGGAATACGTAATACGTTCGAAGCACGCGGCTACTCTGCATGGGATCCTTCGTCACCAGCATTCATCGTCGGTGATACGCTTTGCATTCCAACCATCTTTATTGCATACACAGGAGAATCGCTTGACTATAAAGCCCCTCTTTTGCGGGCCCTGGAAGCTGTAAACAAAGCCGCAGTAGATGTTTGTCACTATTTCAATCCTGACGTTAAGAAAGTCAGTGCCTATCTGGGATGGGAACAAGAATATTTTCTGGTTGATGAAGGATTGTATGCTGCCCGTCCTGATCTATTACTCACCGGCCGTACTCTGATGGGTCACGAGAGCAGTAAGAATCAGCAATTGGAAGATCACTATTTCGGTGCAATACCTACGCGTGTTCTGGAATTTATGAAAGATCTCGAAATAGAGGCATTGAAGTTAGGCATACCTGTCAAGACCCGTCATAATGAAGTGGCTCCCAACCAGTTCGAACTGGCTCCGATATATGAAGAATGCAACTTGGCCAACGATCATAACCTGTTGATCATGGCATTGATGAGAAAGATCGCCCGCAAGCACGGATTCCGTGTTCTATTGCATGAAAAGCCATTCAAAGGCATCAATGGTTCAGGCAAACATAACAACTGGTCGCTGGGTACAAATACAGGGATCATGCTAATGTCGCCGGGCAAAACACCGGAAGACAATCTGCGTTTCGTCACATTTATTGTTAATGTATTGATGGCCGTATACCGTCATAACGGGCTGCTGAAAGCCAGCATCTCGAGTGCCACCAACGCTCATCGTTTAGGTGCCAACGAAGCACCTCCGGCAATCATTTCCAGCTTCCTGGGAGCTCAGCTCACCCAAGTCCTTGACCATTTGGAGAAAAGCGAACCGGAGAACTTAATGCTTGCAGGCAAACAAGGCATGAACCTGGGCATCTCCCGTATTCCTGAAATACTCATTGATAATACAGACAGAAACCGTACATCGCCTTTTGCATTTACAGGTAACCGTTTTGAATTCCGTGCCGTAGGATCGGAAGCGAACTGCGCATCAGCCATGATGGTACTCAATGCCGCTGTTGCTGAACAGCTTAAAATATTCAAAGAAGAAGTTGACGGTAAGATTGCAAGCGGAAAAGAAAAATTCGCTGCTATTCTTGAAGTACTCCGCAAGGAAATCAAAGAATGCAAGCCTATCCATTTCGAAGGTAATGGTTACAGCGAAGAATGGAAAGCTGAAGCCACTCGTCGCGGTCTGGACTGCGAAACCAGTGTCCCCGTTATCTTTGATAACTACCTGAATGATAGCAGTATAAAAATGTTCGAATCGACAGGCGTTCTGACCCGCAAAGAGCTAGAAGCCAGAAATGAAGTAAAGTGGGAAACCTATACAAAGAAAATCCAGATCGAGGCACGTGTATTAGGAGACCTGACAATGAATCATATCATCCCGACGGCTACACAATATCAGACCTCATTGATAGACAATGTTTACAAGATGAAAGATCTGTTCCCTTCTGAAAAGGCAGCATCGTTATCATCGCGTAACCTTGAGATCATTGAAGACATTGCCAATCGTACCAACTATATTAAAGTACGCGTGGATGAAATGGTTGAAGCCCGCAAGGTAGCCAACAAGATTGAAGATGAGCGTAGCAAAGCGGTTGCCTATCACGACATCATCGTACCCATGCTGGAAGAAATCCGCTACCACATTGATAAACTGGAATTGGTTGTTGACGATCAATTATGGACATTGCCAAAATACAGAGAATTATTATTTATCAGATAACTAAACTATTCATATAGTAGTTTTTTGTTGATTGTTTTGTGTTTGTAAGGGAAGCATGCTGTGAAGTATGCCTTCCCTTCTTTTTTTTCACAATCAAAATATGTATCTTTGGGGCATTAAACATGAAGATTATGAACAACGGATTTGTAAAAGTGGCTGCAGCAGTGCCACATGTTTTAGTTGCCGACTGCTTTTATAATATCGAACAGATAGAATGTTTGATCCGGAAAGCCTCTGACAAAGGCGTGCAAATGATTACTTTTCCGGAAATGTCAATAACGGCCTACACCTGTCTGGATTTATTCGCTCAGCAGACCTTGCTGGATAATGCCGAAAAAGCATTACTCAAACTAATATCCGATACAGCCGAATTAAATATCTTCGTGATTGTAGGTGCACCCCTAAGAACAGAAAACCGACTTATCAATGGGGCTATAGCCTTTCAAAAAGGAAAAATTCTGGGTGTCGTACCTAAAACCTATTTGCCTAATTACAAAGAATTCCAGGAACAACGCTGGTTCACTTCTTCCACAGAACTGCTCCACTCGTCCATCACTATCGGCAATCAAGACTACCCTCTGGGCAGCCACCTGTTGTTCGAAGCCGGAATAGCCTCCGCAGGCATTGAGCTCTGCGAAGACCTGTGGGTACCTGTTCCTCCCAGTTCTTTACTGACGATGGAAGGGGCAAATATTATTTTCAATCTTTCTGCAAGCAATGAGCTGATTGGTAAACATCATTACCGGCGTCAACTGATCTGCCAGCAGTCCGCCCGTTGTATAGCCGGTTATATCTATGCATCGAGTGGTTTTGGAGAATCGAGTACAGACCTGGTTTTTGCCGGTAACGGAATTATCGCAGAAAATGGCTCTATATTGGGGGAATCGCCCCGCTTTACGATGGAAGAACAGCTCATCATCAGTGAAATAGATGTAGAGAAACTGCAAAACGACAGACAGACCAATACCAGTTTCATGCATGGGGCCGGTACTTTATTGCAGGAAGAAACGCGTAAAATCGGCTTCAGCCTTGACTCTTCCGAAACATTTGTTCTCACGCGACATATTGATCCTCATCCATTCACCCCTTCAGGCGATGCGCTCAATGAGCGTTGCGAAGAAATA
>JAQWBH010000411.1 GCA_028707405.1 Parabacteroides sp.
GTAGCCCATTTTCAATTAAGGCTTCCATCACGCATTTAAATTCTATTAATGTCAAAGTTAGAAGCGAAGACATCGCAAGCACATTGGGTTTATACTTTTTAACAGCATCTACAAATATTTCCTTGGTTACATCAATACCGATATCTATAACAGTATATCCATGACTTTTTAACATCATTGAAACAAGCTTTTTACCTATATCGTGTAAATCACCTGCAACTGTTCCAGTTACCACGATCCCTTTTACAAAACCGTTACAATTAGAAAAAATTGGCTCCATAACATATATAACTGCAAGCATTGCTCTCGATGACATCAGCACATCTGGGATATCGATTTCTCCATAGCGCATTTTTTTCCCAAGTTCTTTAGAAGAAATGTCAATTGAATTTTCAATTATTTCATTAAACCCAACACCTTTACGAAGCAATAGCTTTGTTTTATCCATTGCTGTCTGCGTCTGACCATTTATTATGGCTTCCCTTAAATCTATAAATAGTTTATCCGTTACCATTACCCCCATTTTTCATTATTATATTTTCTGAACTGAGTTGGAGTAATGCCTTCGTATTTCTTGAATACTTTTGTAAAATAACTTGCATCTAAAAACCCAACATTATTTGCAATCTCTTCTATTTGATAATGTGGATTCATGAGAAAATTCTTAGCCTTCTCAATACGCGTTCTTAATGTATATGTCATTATTGGCATCCCTGTATCTTTTTTGAATATTTTCCCTGCATAACTAGGGCTTAAATAGACCGATTCGGCGATTGTTTCCAGAGACAGTTTATTCATATAGTTTTTTTGGATATATTGCATCATGTTATTAACTTTCGGATGTAAAGGTTTATTTGAACACTCATTCATACACTTCAAATACTCATCAGTAGCTTCAATCATAATAGTACTTAATCTTTCAATTGAATTTGATTCTAAAATAGGAGATAAGTATTTATTAATTATATTCGATGAATAAACGCTACCCATACCTACCCTACTCATAACTCGTGAAAGTACTACTAACAGTTCAATCATCTTAGAACGCATCACAGGAATGCTGTTTTTAGACTCATACGTAAGCATGGCAATAAGATTTTGAAAGTATGCTTTTAATTTCTTTTCCTTCTTTTGCAATTGCAACAGTATTTCATTTTCGTCTATTGTTGAACAAGCTGAAAGATCGAGTTCGTCCTTGGAAGAGTTATTTTTTTTAATTTCCTCATAGTATAATGAACTCAAGGTGGCAAGTTCTTTAGCTTGATTTATATTTTTCCACCCAGCTTGCATTATATATTTTGCTACAACGTAGATCATATACGCTGCTGCCTGAACCTGTGTTCCTGAAACAATTGGGAGTTCTTTTGCTGCTTCAAACAATACCTGAAAATCTGATATAATGTCCTTATTCATTTCTCTCAGCTCAACCCAAAAAAAATCCTCCGGCTCCCACATCAGTACTTGTCCGCAAATAATCGTTCCAATATGTTCTCCGTCTATTATAATTGGTGCTGCCCATTCAATCAGCCCGGATGGGCATCGAAAAATATACGGTTCCCCTAAAGCAGCAGCTTGTTTACCTGCTCTCATGTATGCCCCCTGGCATCTCCTAAACCCGTTTTGAAGTCCGAGAATTATACTGCAAAATTTAGAACATCCTTTAATATCATTCCGAGAGAAAAGGGGCTTTCCCTCAGTATCGACTATATTTGTCACAAGGTTAGTAGTCGTCATGAAAGCATCCAGAATTTCTTTCAGCGTTACAATATCAATGTAGTTAAGTATTTTGTTTTGTCCGGAGTTTGTTTTATTTAATTGAACGTTCATTATTCACCCGCCCAATTATCAATTATTATTTATTTACAAACATAAACACGGCAATATCACTAGATTGATATTAAGTGCAGTTTAAAAAATCGTACTGTTAAAATGATGTGCTTAATCATATGATCTTCAAATAAATGGAGCTAAAATAGGTGTGCCTAAAGCTATTCCTGTTTATCTTCCAAACTGGACCCCTACAACGGTTTATAGAGCATCCCATCAGCTTTAGCCAGAGGTAAGAATTGTTTTTTGTTAGTGTATGAGAATGGTTACTGCATTTACTTTGTACCCTTGATGAGTTGTTTCTGATTTAGGGTACTCAACAATATTTTATATTTTGATATGTTATATTTTTATTCGACATTAGTTGAGTCTTTTCCTGCTATTTGGCAATCCAACCCATCTTCCGCACCCTTGATTTAATTAAAAATAATAAGCAAATTCTTGAAAAAAGAGTAACAACCAGTAAGCTTGTTTCAAGAGTCAAATGGTAAAAAGTAGTATATATGCGATTTTTACTAAATATTGCATATATACTTATCAGTGTAGAAATGATATCGAAGGTGGGGTAATTATCCAAGAAGATGATCGATAAGCTGGGTTGAAGCCCCCAGATAGAGGAGGTTGTGGGAAATGAAACCTACCTCAAGAATATTGACTATGTGTTGTGCTGACTGCGGCCCTGGCCAAGCCTAAAGAACGGGTTTTTACCAACGTATGGACACGGTGGACACACCTATCCCCGTCATCTACCAAACCTACACGGGAATAATGGCCACCCTTTACTCCCCCCGTCGCCGAGTGAGCAACCCAGGGGTTCCATGATGTGGTCATGATCCTTCCCACAGGTAAGGACAATAATATGTCCAGGTAGGTAGTCTAGAAACTTCGTTATATTTTCATGGGTATATCAAAATGGTTTAAAATAGTGACAAATTAATCATTTACCCATTTTGCGCTGGCGTTTTTCTATTCCCAGGCGGACCTTTAGGGCATCTTGTAAAAGTTGCGAAAAGTTTATCTTTCTTTCTTCTGCCAACTTATTTAACCACAAAGGGATGGAATGTTTTCTTAACCGAACTGTTCTCAATTGCCTCACGATATTCCGGCATATAGACTTCAATAAGCATTGGTATTTGATTGGGTGCAATGTGCAATTTGTCAATAGATGTTGGCTCAGGTATTACATCTTTATCTCGTTCCATTCCCCATAAATGCAGTGCCATAGCTTCTTTTGCATTTTTGATGGCTTCATCTGTAGATAAAGCGCATGGTAAACAACCAGGTAAATTGGGAAACTCGATAGAAATTCCATCATCACCATAGTCAAAGATAGCTGGAAATACATACCTGTCTTTGGGCATAGATTTCAACTCCCATTATGAAGACATTGAAGTCTCAGTAAATCAAACCCCTGAGCTGGATATTATGAAGACTTTGAAAGGGGAAACCCGTTCATTTCTATTTTAACCTAAGAAAACTCGATCCTTTTCCCGATATCTGCTTGCCCTGAATCGGACAAGTCATATCGTACGGCCACCAGTACTTTTCGTAGGCCTCGTAAAGACAATTGCCCTCCCATTACAATACTGACTCTTCTTCATCAGGAATAATAGCAAACTGCTGTGACAGCATTGTGTCACATTCACCTGAAGCGCAGTCCTCAACTTCCAAATACGATCTGCTTTACATACTCTTTTATTTTTACTTTACTGGACAGATTGAGCAGTTCAGCTACCAGCGGCAGTGAAACAGATTGAAGCATTACCTCTGCGTATTTGCTTCCAGTTGCCGGATTCTTAATATCTATTTTCTGCAGTTTTGCCTCTGGGGACATGGAAGGGTAAAGTATCTTTGCGGTGTTGTTGCCAATTCCACTTACGGCGTAAATCGACAGCTGATACAGCATTTCCCTCGGCAGATTCCTCTCCCAAAGGTCCCTGTATTTGGCATCCAGTAAACATACTACCCTGTTGCCCTTCATTACCGCAAAATCCGGACGTGGTTTGGGAGCATATTTCCTCTGTGGATTAAATCCTGGAGTGTATGCAAATAATTCATGAAGGGTATATTCATCACGCACCGTAAAGCCTTCCAGGTATTCTTTCATTAATTTTGATAATAAAGCTTGGAAGAACACATTCATATCAAAGAAAAACCCGTTCAGCTTCATATACATACTACCATCTTCAAGTTGAATTCCCTGCGACTCAAATAAGATATTTATTAGTTCCAGTGCGGATCTGTAGTGTTCACTTAATCTATTAATATTGTTTAATGTCTCAATTAAAACACGTCTGTTAAGTTCTATTGGGCCAATACTCTGTTCCATTCTGCTGCACAGCCTGTGCAGGTGTATTTTTAAGCTTAGATCTTCTGTCAGCTCATTGGCTAAATAAAGCC
>JAQWBH010000412.1 GCA_028707405.1 Parabacteroides sp.
ATAGTGGTTCTGATGGAATAGCCTTTTAGGGGACATCTTACTTCTATTGCTGAAACCAAAGCCTTTGATCTTTTCGACGTTATAAAATTGCCCTAAATGAAGAAATATCGCTTGCTACCAAACTGCACTGCACTGGATAAGTTCGACAGCTTTGGCTGAACAGGACTGCGGAAATACTGATATAGATGTAGGGATCGATAGTATTTGAAGCAGGAGACCATAAGTAAAAGGAGGAGGTGTTAAAAATCAGTGTGATAGGCAATCAGCCCACATATAAGCGCCAACGCTTCTTATTAGCCTTCCTCCGCCAACTTAAAGATGGTGTGACAGCTACCGATTTGCAGAAATTGGTATTCCTCCACACCATGACCGAGGGTTCGAATTATTACGAGTTCGTTCCGTATAAGTTTGGATCGTATTCGTTTCAGCTGAAAGAGGATTTAGATATCCTCCAGCGGGATGGATTCGTGACCTTTGAATATGTACAAGACAGTACCAGGATTAAAGCCGTCGGTGACTTTCCGAAAGAAGCTTTTTTTCGAATCGCACCAGAGAGAGGTAATGCCCTTATCCGCAGAGCATACCGTGAACATCCGTATTATGCCATAAACAGCGAAATCACAAAGAAGCTTTTTCGCGGTGAGGAACTGAAGCGGCTAAGTAATGGTAAACAGGCCTATACCAAGACGGGACAGGTTTTGTTTACGATAGGCTATGAGGGCAAGAGTATTGAAGCGTTCATCAACAACTTAATTAAGAACAATATTCGATTATTGTGCGATGTCCGGAAGAACCCTCTTAGCCGCAAATTTGGCTTTTCCAAAAGGAAACTCCAACACATCACGGGAACGGTTGGAATAAGGTATGTTCATATTCCCGACCTGGGCATTGAGTCCGATAAACGTAGCGTGCTTGAAGCAGCGGAGGACTTCCAAAGTCTGTTTGAGGATTACGCTAAAGCTCTCCCACTCCGTAGTGTTTTTCTTGAAGAGATCTATACGCTGTTGCGTACCAATACTCGCATTGCTCTGATGTGCTTTGAACGCCAACCAGAAATGTGCCATCGGCATGTTATCAGAGACTATATAGCTAAAACATACCAAGTAAGGAGCCAAGACTTATGATGCTTGAAAAGAAGCGCATTTATATCTTGGTTAAAACATACCCGACTATCTCCGAACAGTACTCGGAGTTGGTATGTACGGCTGGCGTCCTTGAGGATGGCTCTTGGATTCGACTTTACCCCATGCCCTTTAGGTTGTTAAACGACGATCAGAGATACCCAAAGTACACTTGGGTGGAGGTTAAGGCCGAGCGTGCTACTTCGGATTTTCGCCCTGAATCCTACCGACCCGACATATCGACAATGGTCGTCGAGCTAAAACCCAAAAAGGTAAACTGGGATGAGCGGCGCAGGGCTATTTTCAAGAACAAGCAAATTTACACCAATTTGCAGAGATTGATTGATGAGGCAAAGTCGTCTTCTAGAACATCCCTTGCTGTATTTAGGCCGACTAAGATACTCGATTTCGTGATTGAGCCTGACAATAGGGACTGGGATCCGAAAAAGTTGGCGAATCTTCAAACTCACTCTAGGCAACTGAATTTGTTCAAGACTATTGAGGAAATCGAGGAAGAGTTCAAGGTTGTGCAGAAAGTACCATACAAGTTCTCTTATCGATTCGAGGACGATTCCGGCAGACGATCCAAGATGATGGTTCAGGATTGGGAAATTGGAATGCTGTATTGGCATTGCTTATCTAGAGCGGACAATGATGAAGCCGTAGCAACTGCCAAGGTCAAAGAGAAGTATCTTGACACGTTCTTAAAGCGCGATTTGTATTTTTTTCTTGGTACTACAAAGCAGTTCCACAATATAGCACCCAATCCGTTTATTATCATCGGCGTTTTCTATCCGCCAATGCCCTCCCCGAATCAGCAGATGAGTTTGTTTGATTTTATTGATGGAAGCTGATATTCGCGACTCGAGAATATCAGCTATCTTAAAGACCATCCACGACTTTACACACGCTGGAGATAGAATAGATGATACCCGATAACTCCTAACGACAAAAAATGAGGTGAGTGTTCCTATGGTGTTTCAGCCATTTAGCAATGTCTCAAAGCTGACGTGAATGCCTGTCCAAGAACTGCCCCAATATCTGTCCTCGTGTGTACTCAAGCGTGAGAAAATGATAAAATAGCGTAAAAACATACGAAGAGGATTGACTAATGGAAAAACACAAAAAAGCAGACGATAAAATCCGATTAGGCTATGACCATGTTAAGAAAAACGAATCGATAGAAGCCTGCGATATCTGGCTTGATGCCTGGGAAGATATCAAAGCGATATTCATAGATGAAAAGCCGGAGAATCTTGATGAGCTTGATAAGAGATACAGCTGGCATGAGTTTTTAATTAATTTCGTTCAAGACCTTGAGATAGAACTTGGCAACGCAGGCCAGGAAAAAGAAGAATATCACAGAAAAAGAATTAAATATTGTGAGGAAATGATTGAAACATTAGCTAGCTCTGACAGCTTAACGATAGAAAACACCAAAAGAGCCATCGCCGAATCATACTATGCCTTGGGAGATTCAGAAGAATGCGATAGGCTCTATATCAATTGGCTTAGAGAAGATCCACACTGGGGCTGGGGCTATATAGCCTGGTCAGATTGCTACGGATTTGGCACGAATAAAATAGAGCCAAATCAAATCAGGGCAGAGGAAATCATCAGAATAGCAATAGAAAAAGAAGATATCCGTGACCGAGAAGATGTTCTTATGCGCGCTATTGAGATATATGGGGAATTAAACCAAAAAGAAAAAGCCGGGAAACTAGTAACAGAGAAGAAACGTCTCGAAAAGCTAAAAAGAGCACCGGTCAAATCAGTTAAGATTGGAAGAAACGAGCCCTGCCCCTGCGGCAGCGGAAAGAAATACAAGAGATGCTGCGGTGCACAGTAAATGATAATCATAGCGAAATACAAACTTATCCCGGATGAAACCGACCAAAACAAACTGCGTGTAAAAAGTGAAGAAAAGAGCATATGTCCAATATGTTTAAACGAAATACTCAAAGTTATCGGCAGCCGAAACCGCAGGGCATTAAACAGTAAAGGCGAAAACCTGATAATCGTGATACGAAGGCTTAGATGTTCAACTTGCAAGAAAATCCATCACGAGCTTCCAGACATCCTCGTACCTTACAAAAGATATCTAAGTTCATGTATAGAAGCCGTTGTTGAAGGGCAAGGAGACAAAATTGCCTGTGAGAATAGCAGCATCTATCGAATTAAACGATGGTTTAAAGTGATGGCAGCTCATATCAAAGGAAGTCTTACATCAATGGCAGCGAGGGAAAATGCCGTAATAGAGACAGGCGGAGGAACAACATTAAAAGCAATAACGTTGTATGTTGGAGAAAGACCTGGGTGGCTGGCCAGAGCTGTCCGTATAGTAGTAAATACAAATAATTGGATACATACCCGCTTTGCATTTATGACCTGATAAAAAAACCATAAACTCATGTTGACACTAAAGATCTAAGGAGGAATCAGCATGAGTAACCAAAGAAAAGCAGAGGAAACAGCAGCCGAGAGGATAAAAATGCTCAGTTCCCTGTTAGAAGAAAACCAAGATCGGGCAGCACTTGCGGAAGAGAAACGAAAAGTCTGTGAAAAATACGGGATATCAGACCGAACCCTTCGTAGATATCTTTTGCAGTACCGCAAAGAGGGATTCTCAGGGCTTAAGCCCAAACAACCGGGAAGACCAGGATTAAGATCCATTCCGGAAGAAATCCTAAAAGAAGCAATCCAGCTAAGGCGCGAAGTTCCCGGAAGAAGCGTAAGCACAATCATACAAATACTTGAATGGGAGAAGAAAATAGCTCCCGGCTCCATTAAAAGAAGCACATTGCAGGAGCACTTGGCTGCTGCAGGCTACAGCAGCTCCCAGATGAGGATTTACCGTAACAGCCCTGTAGCGGCCAGAAGGTTTCAGCGATCCAGCCGGAATAGCCTCTGGCAATCAGACATCAAATTCGGCCCCTACATAAATGGCAAACAAGTCTATCTGGTGGCATTCATAGATGATTGCACAAGATTCGTTCTCCATGCCGAATTCTATCCGGTGCTTGATGCAACAATCGTAGAAGATGCTTACCGCCAAGCATTGACAAAGTACGGAGCGCCTAAACACGTCTACTTTGACTAT
>JAQWBH010000413.1 GCA_028707405.1 Parabacteroides sp.
CCGTCTATTACCCGTGCAGAGAACGACTCATTCAGGTCCAGCATACTCGGATTGCAGGGACAGTGGCAGGCAGGATCCGAAATATGGGGGTAAAAACGAAATGTATTACAGATCAATAAATATACATAAGATAAAATACTAATAGAACGCAAGTTAACCGTAACGATAAATTTGGACTCCGAAAAACGAAATGTATCTTTGGTTTAATTTCAGTTTAATTTAAACAGCTTTTTTAAACGTTTAAACGGCATCTGCGATACAAAGATATAAAGATTGATCGATAATGTAACACAGAGCCTACTAATTGGCCCAAACGCCGCTATAGCGCCTTAATTGGCATGATAGCGGCGTTCCTAGTTTAACCCCAAAACGAAACCATTACCGCACCCACAACATAAAGGGGCCGGCAAACGATTATTGAAGTAATAAACTGTTAAAAGTGGGTTTAGACATAGGTTTAGACATAGGTTTAGACATAGGTGTGAAATTTTCGTAAACAAAGTATTAAGACATAGTTTTATAGTTATAATTAGGCTTGAAAGTGTATAGAAATTGTAAAAATAATGGAGATATATTGTTAAAATATAGTTAATATTAGGGGGAAAAAGCCATATAAAAAGGCACGTTTAATCGCGCAATAAAGGAGTATATCGCTGATTATTATATAAAAAGCCTCGGATGGAGAGGGGGAATAGGATAAGAATGTGTGTGTGAATGGAATTTGGATAACCCTACATCATAGTATTAATGCGAACGCTAGCCTTGATAAGAGCCATTGCGCGTATGCATCCTTGAACAGGGATGTCAATAGGATCATGATGAATATTGTAGCTGACAAGCTGGATATGTCCGGCAATATTGGATCTCTTGACGAATTTGACGACTAGAAAATCATCGTTGTTGATTGTGAAGTCTATTAAATACATCTCTCCAAAAATCAAACTATCAAAGTCGCTAATTTCTTTGTAGATAACGATGTCTCCTGATTTCAGAAGAGGATACATGCTGTCGCCACGTATGTATATGGCTCCATCGCATTTTGGTAGATCTGGTATTCTGATCGTGTCAATTATATTCTGCTGTTTATTGTCAAAAATGGTTCTTAAGTTAGCTGCCGCGTCAATATTGTATAGCGGGACCAAGGCTTCATGGTTTTTCTCATTGTATGGAGGTGTGTGAATGCGATGCACTTTAATTTTTCTCTCAGTTTCAGTTTTAAGCATTGGACCTTTACCGAGGAGAAGCCATTCGGAACTATATAAGGGATAATTTTCAACTACTGATTGAACCCATTTTGCTTGAATATCTGTATTATTATTTAAAGCGCGCGACAGAACACCCTTACTTGCACCAATTTTTCTTTCTAATGCAGTAATAGTAATCCCTTCATTTTTTGTAAGGATTTCAATTCTATGTAAAATATTCTCCATTTAGTTGAAAAATATCACCTTTTAATTTTCATAGTTGAAAATTATCATCTATATTTGCAAAGTGGTTGATATTAACCACGGCATAAAGGTATACAATTTTTTAATTAATAAAAATATGAGTACAAAATTTATGACAACACCGAGTTTACCTCCCTTCCTTCCACACGGCTGGAAAAAAGAGGTTGCAAAAGTTCTTGGCATTCACCCGAATACAGTGGCAAGAAACGTAAAACGCGGCAAGGGTGAAGTATATAACCGGATTGTTCTTGCCGCAGCGGCCAAGTACGGCGAAAAAAAAGAAATTCAATGATGAAATCAAAAGCGATTCTTGCCAACTGGATTCTCAGCTTCATGGCTTTGAGCATCGACACTGAAGAGAGCAGTTTTATAGCTGTGATTATCGTATTTGCGTGGTTTGCGGCATCCTCGATAATTTTAATACTGGCGCAACGTCGCGGCGCTTTTAGTGAAATTGAAAAACGATTTAAAACCGATGAATTATGAATAAGCGAGACAGAAAAGAATTGGAAAAAGCTCTTGAACTACTGAATAGTGCTAGTGAAATCATCACGATGATCAAAGAGCAGGAAGAGGAAAAGTATGACAATCTACCAGAAGGCATCCAGAACTCGGAACGTGGAGAAAAGTTTCAAGAAGGTATTGATAATCTCGATTATGCAATATCTGATCTGGAGACTGCCGTTGAATTCCTTAATGAAGCAATAAATCAATGATCATGGAAAACGAGTCGAAAAAGAAAAGTGTATTCATGCAGATGCATGATGGAGAACGATCAGGAGAAGGATCGTTCAATGTAGGCCTCCAGAAATTATTCTACTTGGCAGATATCTCCAACAAGCGCAAACTCGTGGCTGCTTTCCCGGAGTTCTTTGGCGAAGAGGTTTCTGAATTTGGCGTTGATCAAACGGATATCGCAAAAATTACTCAGGAATTATACGGTAACAAAATGAATACACACTTTCATAAATCGAAAGGTGTATCCCGGCAAAACCTTGAAGAATCATTGAAAGATAGTGCACAGATGATAAGTTGTTTATCTCCCTTGATATATGAAATTTCACAAAAATATCAGGGTAATATTCAACAGGATAATAATGGTCAACCAAGTGCTTTTCGCCTTCGTCTACAGTTTCAGAAATATGACATTGAATTTTCATTCTCTCAATTTCATGAAGCATTGAACGATGCAGACTCTGTATATGATCGACTTTAGGATCACCATTACATCTAAAGGTTAATTCAGCTTTAAACAACATTACAATTACTATTTAAAAAGGTAGACAAACCAAAGGTAGTGATTTTTCCCGATCGGCCAACTCCGGGGTTCGAGTCCCCGGCGGGAGCAAAAGTTTGAGATATGGAATGGTATAACAAAAAAATGGCGGTAACATTCAGCGAGCTCACGGAACCAAATCCGGGAGCATCGGATGATGTGGCGGGATTATCGGTTATGAGTGTACCGAATTATGATTGGCACTCTCGTCATGGTAACATAAATATTATCCGTCCTGGGAAAGGCCTAGGCCATCCTGCGCTCATTGAATATGAAAGCCTGCCGGTACGATTCAAAGAACGTTTCAAAATGATATGGGGAGATCCTTACACTCTCATTAAGGAAAGCATAATGAAAGATGATGTTGTCACTGATCGGCGGGCGCGAGAATTCTATGCTGAATACATCCTACCGGATGGATGTCACATACCTGACGAATTTCAGGACGAATATACACAGAATGCCTCAGTTATTAACCTACTGATAAATACAATAAAAAACATGCAGGCAATGCGCCGCATGTATAACAATTCAACTCCAATCGACTTTTCAACTATACATGACACATCAGAAAAACTACGCATAAATCCTGGTCACACTCTCCCACGATCCGCAGCCCGCCTACGGGCAAAAATGAACGAATACAAGAAGGAAGGTTATTCCTGCCTTATAAGTGGAAAGCTTGGCAATAAAAACACAGTGAAGATCACTGAAGAGGGTGGCACGTTCCTGGTAATGCAGAAACGCCGTAGGGTACCGGTAATGTCCGATAAGCAGATCATGATTGAATACAACCGCGTTGCGGATAATTATGGATGGAAGCAGATTGACAGTGTTGAGTCTGTAACAAACTTCCTGAATGCTCCTGAAAATATGCAGCGGTGGTATGATGCAGTACACGGAGAACTGAAGGCATTTCGGAAATTCGGGTACAAGTTTAAGACGATTCTCCCGAGTCTTCGTGATGCCCTTTGGTATGGCGACGGCACGAAGCTTAATCTATATTACAAGGCATATGAAGGTGGCAGGTTGGTAATGCGGACTACACAGGTGTATGAAGTGATGGATGCTTTCTCGGAGGTTCTGCTGGGGTATCACATTTCCGACACGGAAAACTACACTGCGCAGTACAACGCCTACCGTATGGCCGTTGAAACAGCCCAGGCGAGGCCGTTTGAGATCGTAGTGGATAACCAGGGTGGTCACAAGAAGCTGGATAACGGTGGGTTCCTGCATCGAATTTGCAGAATGCAACGTAACACAGCCCCCTACCGGCCACCGGCAAAAACCATTGAAGCTGCTTTTGGTAGATTCCAGAGTCAGGTGTTACGCCAGGACTGGCGATTCACCGGCCAGAATATCACGGCGAAATCAGATAAAAGCCGTCAGAATCTTGAATTTATCGAGGCAAACACAGAGAATCTGTACACGCTTGATGAGTTGAAAGAAGCGTACGCGGCCGCGCGCGATGAATGGAATC
>JAQWBH010000414.1 GCA_028707405.1 Parabacteroides sp.
GTGTACTTTGAGTAAAATCGGAAGCTTTCAATGGATTAATAATGCCCGCTCTTTCTCTTATACGATTTAGCTGTTCCACTGCTTTTATTCTCGCATCATTGTTGTCTGATGCTTCATTGACTGCTTCAGCGTAATTCAGGAGAACTTCCGCATATCGCATCATAATAAAATTCATGGAAGTTACCCCGCCGGTACGATGATCAATTCTATCATCCAAATATTTTACTAAAAAATATCCGCTACCCCAATTATTGGGTGTGGTAATATCTGCTTTTGCAGGTTTATTATTCACTTTTGGCCATGTCATCCCATGATGCAGAATGGTTTGATAAAAACGCGGGTCTCTGTTTTTGTAAGGATTCTGTTCGTCGTAGCCGGAAGCAGGATTTATAATGGGACTATAGTCTGAATTATGTCCAATAATGGGCTCTGATCCATCAGCCATATCGTAACTATCCACGAGCCATTGAGTCGGAACCGTGGTAAGCTCCTTATTTACATTCCAGGGATTAAAAGCCGGGAATAAATTGTAAAGATCATTGTCAGGAGCACGAAGATAAACCAATATATTTTCGGGATTACTCCTTTCATTAAAATATCTTGTATAACTTTTTTCCGGCTCCACCGGGTCAATGTACAATGAGTGGAGACCTCTGGACTCGGAATAGTTAATCACATCCATCGCCGCATCAGCGGCCTCTTTCCATTGAACGCCGGACGACTCAAACAATGGACTGGCTGCGTATAATAATGTACGCGCCTTATAAGCCATGGCAGCGGTTCTCGTAGCACGACCATAATCACTTCCTTCCCATTTGTCGGGCAACATGCCTTCCATTGACAAGGTGTCAAATTCGTTCACTATGAATTCTACAGTATTTGTCAGGGATTCACGTTTTGTATCTTCAAAAGCAAAGGGATTTGATGGCTCAGTAGAAATAACCAGTGGTCCAAACCAGCGAAAGAGTTCATGATAATAGTAAGCTCTTAAAAAGCGGGCCTGGTTGGCACTTATTGTCTTCTCTGAATCCGTGAGTGGTGATTTTCCTACATTTGCCAGAAATATGTTGGCATTACGAATTGCAGTATAATAAAATGTCCATGGATGAGTACCGACCACAGGATTTGTGGGTCCGGTAATTGCTCCGGTAATATAACGCTGAATCCCGGGAACAAGGCCTGCATTTCTTGTGGTATTGCCGGCTCCATCATCGGTGGCATTGTCAAGCATTGCCACCTGCACAGACATGGACATTAAACGAGAGAAACTACCGCTATTGCTATTATCTACCTCTCTCATTCTCCCATACAAGTCATATAAGGCTCTGCGGGTATTTTCAGGATCATTAAAAACCTTTTCCAGCGTTAATTCATCAAGATCAGTATCATCAAGCATACCTTCGTTACTACATCCGATCGCTAAAATGAGTGAAAGTATATAAAATATTTTCTTAATCATATTTGCTAAATTAAAAATTAATTTTCAATCCAAAATTAATAATGTTCTGTTGAGGGTAAAATTGTCCAACATTTCTGTCGGGATTTGACTCCGGATCAATTCTTTTTACCTTATCCCAGGTAAACAAATTATAAGCGTTTACATAAAAATAAACTGAATTCATTGGAGTACGCGTAATAGCACGCTTTGGAATATTGTACCCTATCTGGATATTTTTCAACCTTAAATATTTGCCATCTCTGAGCCAGAAGTCAGAAAGATAATAATTCTGATTATTGCCGTCAGACTTTTGCAAAAAACGCGGATAGGTAGCGGTTGAAGCAGTTTCAGGGGTCCATCTGTAAAGATGTTCCTCAAAATAATTTCCCCAACTATTGTCCCAACCCACATCACCTGCCATATAGACGGAACTATGCGATGCACCTTGAAACAAGAGACTAAGGTCAAATCCTTTATAATCAAATCCTGCTGACAATGAATAGGTTCTTTCGGGCAAATTACTATAGCCTATCGGAGTCTGGTCATTTTGATCTACGATACCATCCCTGTTGATATCTTTATATTTAATATCTCCAGGAGCTAAATTAGATAATCCAAACTGTTGCGGTGAAGCCGCTATTTCTTCATAAGAATTAAAAAAACCATCAAAATTATATCCCATAAACTGACCGACCGATTGTCCAGTCAGATACATATAATCAAATGGCTTTCTGGCTTCGCTCATCTCAATAATCTTGTTTTTGGCATAAGAATAAGTGATTTTAGCAAAATAATTAAAATCTTTTTTTCTATTGCTTTGCCATCCCAACTCGAGTTCATAGCCGCTATTGGTCACTTCTCCTAAATTTTCAGGTGCCAGACTGGTTACTCCCGAAGCAATGATGTAACGCGCAGGCTCTGTCAATATATCTTTACGCTGTTCCTTAAAAACGTCTGCCGAAAAAGACAACTTGGAATCAAACCATCTGGTATCTATACCTACATTATATTTAGTGGCCGTTTCCCACGTAATATTTTCGTTTGCCATTCTACCTTCTCTTAAACCGACAACGTTGGGATTGGGTGTTTCACCAAACGAGTAAGACTCACCATTCACATAGGTCGATTTATAATAATATGAAAAACCACCGAGTCTGTCATTTCCGACCTGTCCCAATGAGGTTCTTAATTTCACAAAATTTAGAATATCCGATTGAGGCATAAAATTTTCATTTGTTATAACCCAACCCAACGACATTGCCGGGAAAAGATGGTATCTTCTTCCCTTGGCAAAACGGTTGGAACCATTATAACCCATATTAATTTCGGCAAGGTATTTATTGTCATAATCATAATTGACACGCCCTATCAGTGCCTGATAGACATGTGGCACATAAGAATATTGTCCCCCGGGAGAGGATGTAGAGGTAAAATTAGTTAACAATACTCCGGAGAGATTATGTACATCACCTATAACACCTGAGTACCTGAGCGCCAATTCCATATATTGATCGTAAATAGCCGCTGCATTTCCCGAATCCTGGAATGGCAATACCCCTACCAGTCCCTGTAAATATGAGTTATCTTTTGGATTATAAGAATAAAGATAGGGCCTTTGCTGCATACCTCGCCAGTTACTCCAGTTCACATCAAATGCATATCTCCCATCCAAAGACAATCCTTTGAAAATCTTTCGTAGATCATATTCAAAATTAAGGGTGGTTTCCAGCTGGTTATCATAATCGGAACGGAACCCTGTATGAGCGATGGTTACCAGGGGATTCTGTCTCCACACGCCAATAGCAGCGGCAAAGCTACCATTGGGATTCATCAGTGGAAAAGCCTGCGGAGCATTTCTGTAAAAAGAGGCAAACAGTCGTAACCCTTCGGCATTACTTCCCAAGCCATCATACGTAGCCGGCCGGTTTTGCTTTCTGTGGAGATACGAAATATTTACCCCCACTTTCAGATCATCTGTCAATGAAATATCGATGTTGGAACGTGCAGTCAACCGGTTATAATAATAGGATGCATCGTACCCCTGGTCTTTTAATGCGGCATCTACCTGAGGTGAAAGATCCAATAAATTTTTTATAATCGGCCTCTTTCTCAATTCGCTTACCCTGGATTCAAACATTCCTTGTTGGGTAAAGTAACCCACTGAAACGAAATATTTGGTTACATTGTTACCCCCTGAAATATTAATATTATATTTCTGCTGAGTACCCGGTTTCGTAAATGTTTCTACAAAATCATTGTCAGGATGAGTAAAAGGGCTTAATTGTGTCCTGTATAAATAATTATCATATTCAGACACTGGAAAATTACTGGTATTTGACATTTTTGAAGGATCGAGTCCCATATTTACAGTGCCCTCTCGTTGAAAAAGAGAGGTGGTTTCCGCATCCAGAGCTTTTGTCAATCGGTTGTAATTTGTAATTCCATATTCAGCGGTAAATCCAATCTTAGACTTACCTACAGACCCTCTTTTGGTGGTAATAAGAATAACACCATTGGCACCTCTTACACCATAAACTGCTGTTGCAGATGCATCTTTTAACACAGATACACTTTCAATATCTTCCGCGTTAATTTGATTAAAAGCACGTTCAACACCGTCAACCAACGTCAAAGGTTCAGAATTGTTAAAGGTAGCTGTTCCTCTGATAAATAGCTGAGAGCCATCGTCGCCCGGACGACCGCTTACCTGGCGTGTTACCAGACCGGGAATACGGCCAGCCAAAGAGTTCGTAA
>JAQWBH010000415.1 GCA_028707405.1 Parabacteroides sp.
AAATAGCAAAAAGGAATAAAGGTGACAGAACATTAAACTCGATTTGAGCTATCTGTTTTCTCTTTGAAGGGCAAATTGAAGTCAAAAGTCGGTGTTTCCAGCGGACAATTGATATAAAATAAAAAATTAACGATTTTTAATATGGAAGATAATTATCAATTTTTGGGCAGGTGTCCTGTATGTGGTAAAGGCGAAATAGTCAGCAGTGATTATGGCTGGCACTGCAACAGTATTTCCCAAAGTGGAAAGCAATGCGGATTCATTCTTTACCGGGTAATGCATGGCGTAGAAATGACTGAAGAGTTATGCAGAAAATTGATAGAAGATGGTCAGACGGATGTACTGACTATGAAAAACAAAGACGGTCAGTCTTTTCGGGCACACTTTGCCATTATCAACAGCAAGGTGGATGTGTTGCATGACATTCACAATCTTGAGGGGAAATGTCCATTATGTGGCGATACAATGGTGAAAACATGCAAAGGCTACATCTGTAAAAATGGCATTGGAACAAAACCGACTTGTGGGTTCTTCATTCCAGGCATCATCTGCAATCGTAAAATTACCGAAGAAGAAGTCGAACTTTTTTTATCCGGAAAACTTGGCGTATTGGATGGCTTTGCCACAAACGATTGGAAGATGTTTTCTTCAACCCTGACCATCGGTAATGATGGGAAAGTAATGTTGGATTCTAAAATAGCCAAATGCCCGTGTTGTGACGGTGACATCCACGTGGGACTGAAAGCTTATAATTGCAGTAATTACAAAGACACAGTGCATCCGTGCAATTTCTCTATTTGGCGTCATATTGGCGGTCATGCCGTAACAAAAAAGGAAGCACAACAGATTTGTGAAGACGGTATTACGCATGAAGTGATTGAAATGTATAAGGAAGATGGAACCGCTTATTACAAACGACTTGCATTAAGTCCTGACAAAACAAAAATTATCAAAATATGAACATGAGAAAATATATTAACTTTTTAATAGGAACGGTTTTATTACTGTCAATTTCATCCTGCACCAATAGACAGCATAAAGTCATCGAGCTGGCGGAAGCTCATTTAGAACAATCGATCAATGACTCTGGGAAATTGAGAATCATTAGTGTTTCAGATCCTGATTCTGTTTTTGGTACCATCTATTTTACAGAACAAGAGCAGAAAAATATCATGGGTATTATGGCACAAGTAACCCAAAGCATAATGAAACGTACGAATAATTTCGAGAGTTTCAATGCTAATGATGCTTACGTCATGGACTTGGCTGGTCGCCAGATGCGAGCCAACTCTGAGATTCGTGAATTATTGCTGAAGCAAACCAACAATCAGGAATGGACAGGATGGAAAGTAAAGGTAGATTTCCAAGCCATTAATCATACTGGGCTGGAATATAAAGCCGAGCGATGGTATTTCATCAATAAGGATGCTTCACAAGTCATCAAGACATTGGAATTGCCATTGCCCTGATCTTTAATCATAGAATTGCTTACTCAACCGTTTAAAACAATAGGAAAATGGAATTTAAAGGAAAAATTATCGCAGTAGTGGAACCAAAATCCGGGACAACTGCAAGAGGTGCGTGGAAAATGCAGCAGTTCATAGCTGAATCTGAAGGGCAATTTCCTCATCGGTTACTTTTCGAGGTTTTTGGTGATGAGAAACTTCAGAAGTTTAATATCCGGATGGATGACGAGGTTATCATACAATTTGAGCCTAATGCTCGAGAGAATAAAGGTATATGGTTTGCAAGTAACCGCGCTTATGATGTACAAGTATGCACACAACAAATCTCTGAATCTTAAACATTAGCTAAAATCCAAACTCCTAATTTCGACAAGACAGTGTATTTTTACAAAAAAGACTAGAATCCAGCGTGTTCATACTTATAATTATGTTCATAAATTCATGAACAAACATCAATTTTGAACAAAAAGTTTGGTAGTTATAAAAATGTTCACTATATTTGCAGTGTTCATAAATTCATGAACAAACATTTAAAAATGAACAGATATGGTAAATAAAAGGAAACTATCTTTAGAAGCCGCTGCGAATTTAAAGAGTTTAACGCGACGTGATGACATTACCGTAAAACCTGCTAGTAAAGGGAATCACGATGTGGACATCAATATTGGTGGCATTAAAATGTCTGGCGAAATCAAAAGCTTTGTAACTAAGGCTAACTTTAACCAGGTGATTCTCCAATTACAAAAGATAAAAAAGGATGGCTCTGCACCTGTACTATTGATTGCTGGTTATATTTCCCCTCAACAAATGATGAAATTTGTAGAGGAAGGATTTAATGTATTGGATAATGCCGGCAACTGCTATATCAACATTCCACCATTATATATATACATTACAGGGCAGAAACAGGACAAGCCCAAAGAGGCTGAAACGAAAATGTTCAGTGAATCTGCGATAAAACTTATTTTCTATTTTTTGCTAGACAAGGCAAATATAGGAAAAACATATAGAAAAATTTCAGAAGAAACTGGCTACTCTCTTGGAACCATTAAAAATGTTATTGAAGATATGATCCGACACCATCATCTTATAAAAACTCCTAAAGGAAGAGTTCTGATGGATTGGAGAAAATTACTTAATGAATGGCAAGTGACATATAACCAGTCTTTAAAACCAAAATTGTTCTTGAAGAAGATGAGACTTGGAAGTCCTGAACTTAGACGAAATTGGCAGGATATAAAATTACCAAAGAACTCTTATTGGGGTGGCGAAAGCGGTGCCAATCTTATTGATGGATACCTAACTCCAGAGATACTAACGATCTACACGGATGGAGATAGTGTTGATTTGATTAGGACAGCAAAGATGTTACCCTCTTCTGATGGCGACATTCTTGTTTACAAAAAATTCTGGACAGGAGTAACGGAAAGTAATATGGTCCCGAAAATATTAACCTATGCAGATTTAATGGGAACGACAGACAGCCGTTGTCTTGAAGCTGCCAAAAGAATTATCGATGATGGAAAATAGCCTAAGTAAAGAAGGGCTGGAGAATGATGCCTTATATGAGACTCTCAAGGCTCTTAGCGATTGCGTCTCAAAAATAGGACTGAAACTCTATGTGGTGGGTGCTACGGCTAGAGATATCATGATGAAGTTGCTTGATGAGTATCCTTCAAGACGCAAAACAAGAGATCTCGATGTGGCTATTGCCTTGTCTGATTGGTCGCAATTCGATAATCTTAGCGAAATTCTTCAAAAGAACCACTTCAGAAAGGCTCCTGCTAATCAAAAATTCTATTACGAAGGAGAAGATCATGATAATGATTACGAGGTAGATATTGTTCCCTTTGGTGATATTGCCGAAGAGAATGAAACCTTAGTTTGGCCTCCCGAATATGAGTTGGAGATGTCGGTCAAATGCTTTACTGATGTAATGGACCATTCTATTGCGGTATCTATCAACAACTCGTTTGACGTAAACATCGCGACATTGGCAGGACAGTTCTTTATTAAGCTGGATTCCTACATGGACAGACACACCAAAAATCATAAAGATGCCGATGATATGTTTTTCATTCTTGAAAAATATTATGTCTCCAAACTACTTGATAGCGATGTGATTCCTGATGACGTAACCTTAGAAGGAGATAAGGAAATCATTTGGGGCTCTCAATGGTTAGCAAGCGAAATCAAGCACATACTGAGCAATGAACACCTTGCCGATTACTCTGATATGATAAAAACAGAACTTGATAAAGGAACTGAAAGCGACCTTATAAAAGACTTCATCAAATTATATGGTGATGAAGAAGATGATGCCTATGATGTCAGCTTGAGTATCTGGACAAATATATACGATATTCTAAACAAAGAAATTGAGGAAAGAAATGAAGATAAGTGATTTTTCCATCGGAAGTTCAGATACCAATGAAGATTATCTTCTGTATAGGAATATGGGTATTAATGGCTATGTCATTGCCCTAGCCGATGGAATGGGAGGATTATCTTATGGTGATATAGCTGCACGCTTAGCATGTGAAGCCGCTGTAGAATATATTGTCAACAACTACAAGGGTTTTCATTCTGAAACAAGAATGTTGAAGGATGCTCTAAAAACAGCTGACAATGCGATTGCAACAAAAGGACTTGCAGAGTACAAATGCCCAATGGGTACAACAATAGCATTAGCAATTGTTTCTG
>JAQWBH010000074.1 GCA_028707405.1 Parabacteroides sp.
CATTGGGATTATAGAGGGGTTTTGGAAAATACGGCAAATCCTGCCGATCGGGTAAATATGGTTGATCGTTCTTTTGAAAATTATCGTGTCCCTTCGTTGGACATTTATTACCAAAGAGAGTTGAAGTATAATCAGTTGCTCGTGTTCAACCTTGTAGGTACATATAATCAGAGCAGCAGTAATCGTCTTTATCAGGAGAGTCGGGACCAGCAAATATTGACAGATGTGAATAATGATGTTAAGGGGAATAAATATTCAATCATTGGTGAAGCTATCTACGAGAAGAAATTCGCAAACAGCAATCGAATCAGTACCGGGCTGCGCCATTCACAATCTTTTTCTGACAACTCTTATGCGAACGGACATCATTATAATACACATATGGTTCAGGGTGAAAGTTATCTATATGCTGAATACTCCGGTAAAGTGAAGAAATTGGATTATTCAGTGGGAGCAGGCGTTACTCGTTCATATTACAGCCAGCGTGGTTCAGACATATCCTATGAGCGCTACACGGCTAATCCGCGACTGACGCTTTTTTATACTTTTCCGGATCAATCATCGCTGCGGTTGAAAGCGAATATCAGCAGTACCGCTCCTTCTCTTGGTGAATTGAGTGCTATTGATCAGACGATTGATTCGCTACAGATTCAGCGTGGGAACCCAGGGCTAAAATCCTATTTGTGTTATCGTACAGAATTGAATTATGAATTCCGGAAAAAACTGATCTATTTCAATCTTTCGAATGTTTATGATTATCAGCCTCAAGCGATCATGGATGAAAAGTGTCAGGAAGGCAATAAAATTATTCAGAGTTGGGATAATCAGCGAAATTGGCAGCGTTTGGCCTCTTCTGCAGAACTGAGGGTCGGTCCTTGGAAGGATTTGTTGCAAATTTCGTTGAATGGAGGTGTAAACTACTATATCAGTAATGGCAATGATTATACACATCATTATACCAATTGGTGGTTTAATACTGATGCTTCATTGACGTGGAAAGGGTTTGCTTTAGGATATAAAGTGATGAGCAATTATAATTGGTTCAGTGGTGAAACAATGAGTGGCGGCGAAAATATTCAGGCTATAACATTGAATTACCGCATTAAAGCAATGACATTAGGTATGATTGTGTTTAATCCATTTACTGACAACTATAAGCAGGAAACCGAAAACTGGAATCGTTACGCGTCTTATCATAGATGCAACTATTTTAAGGAAAGTTCCCAGTTAGTGATTGCCACTTTTTCATATAATTTTTCTTTCGGTCGGAAATATAAAGACGTACAAAAGAAAGTCAACAACAGTGATTCAGATTCCGGAATCATAAAAGCCGGCAAATAGGCGATTCAATCATATCAGGAGTTCTTGATAATGCATTTTGAAGTGTATTACTATTCCTAAATACAAAAAGGCCGTCCTTCTCAGGTTGGCCTTTTAATATAGGTTAACAAGTGTATGAGTAAAAACCACTAATGAATCAAAATTATTAAATTCTTTTCTATGTTAGAAAAAATTATTGTATCAAGCAAATTTACAAAAGTTTTTTTAATTCAATGAATTATTTGATAAAACTTAGAGAAATTATTTGAAATTACTTCTTATGCTTGCGGCTGTTTCTGTAAGCATATCTTGAGTAACCTCAGGTTTTTTGCCTCCAAAATACATGTCTGATTCTTTTGTGATTGGAATCAGATGAATATGTGCGTGCGGAACTTCGAGTCCCATTACAGCCATTCCGATACGTTTGCATGGAATGGCGGCTTCCTGAGCGCGTGCGACACGTTTAGCAAATGCCATCATTCGTCCCAGCATTGCGTCGTCGATATCGAAGATATAATTTATCTCTTTTTTAGGAATAACCAGTGTGTGTCCGATAGCAACCGGGCTGATATCCAGAAAGGCAAAGAATTCTTCGTCTTCTGCAACTTTATAGCAAGGTATTTCGCCGGCTACGATTTTGCTGAATATTGATGCCATATTTTTTATGAAGTTTAAATTGATATATCCATAATCTCAAAACGCATGACTCCTGACGGCACTTTGATGTCGACTATATCGCCTACTTTCTTGCCCATTAGTCCTTTAGCTATAGGTGTACTTACGGCAATCTTGCCTTCTTTTAGGTTAGCTTCAGAATCCGAAACTAATGTGTAAGACATGATTGTATTGTTTTTTACGTTTTTGATTTTTACTTTGTTCAAAATCTGAACCTCATCTGTTTTTACGCGTGATTCGTCAATCAGACGTGCATTTGAGATTAATCCTTTCAATTGCGCGAGTTTTGATTCCATGATGCCTTGTGCTTCTTTGGCCGCATCATATTCTGCATTTTCAGAAAGGTCACCTTTCTCTCGTGCTTCCGCAATTTGTGCAGAAATTTCCGGACGTTTTACCGATTCAAGATAATTAATCTCGGACAAGATTTTGTCATAACCTTCTTTTGTCATGTAGTTGACAGCCATAATTAAATCCTCCTAAATTATAAATGGTTGTTATTAATGATTGCTTTTTTGTAATAAAAAAAGAATCCCGATCATTGTGTGACCGGAACTCTATTATCCCATAAACTTTGCAAAGATAAAATTTCTTTTTTTGAAAAACAAACTTTATATGCTGCTTTATAACATATTATTTTATCTCAATGATTTATAATGACGATTTTACGGAAGTCTCTAAATTGCGCAGATCATCAAGACGCTTAATTAGATTTCCCTTTTTATCAATAATAAATGCAGTCGGCAATTGCCGTATATTATATAGGGCAGCTACTTGCGAATAGACTGATTGCGGATCAATGACACAATACCAAGGCAAATTGGATGCGGCATTACGCCAGAAGTTCAGATCGCTATCTAAGGATATCTGATATATTTCCAATCCGTTATTATGATATTTGGTATACAAATCGCCTAAAGCTAAATTCAACGATGGCGACCATTCTGTCTGATAGGCTGTGAAATTTACAAGTACTGTTTTCCCCGGTGCTATTGTTGACAGTTTGACGTAATTGCCTTTTACATCCGGAAGTTCGATGTCTAGAAAGCCTACTTCATTATGTTTAATATTGGATAGGTCAACCGAACGTTGGCTGCGGATTACTTTCATCGCCTGAAGTGTCAGATTTTTCAGGTGCAGTGAACGGGGGCTTTGCGGATATAAATGGTCAAAGCTGGTAGCGACAGCGCCATAGGCTTTTAAGTCTGTTCTATCGTATAAATCAAAAATCAATAATCCGTCTATTTGCTGGAACAATGCGAAATAAGCTGCTGCCGACATGGGCGCACTATAAATGTATTTGCGGGCGATTGTTTTGTAAGCGTCTGCTGCTGCAATCAACTTTGCCCGGTAAGTTGTATCTGTGATAATCTTATCTTCGTAATCCTTGCGAAGGCGATTGATGGCCTGATTGGCGTCCAACTGTGCTAGTGTGATGGCTTTTATGGCTTTGCAATTTTTAGATCCATCGATAGTGTAGGTGGTAGCAAACGTACCTGCGTCTGCTACGACTGAAACAGTCTCCGTTGAATCAATTGAAAAGTTAATTAATTGATTGTTTAAACGCAAACGATAGAAATCAGGAAATTGAGGGCGTTTCTTAATAAACTTAAATTGCCCTTTGGCATTAAGCTTGATGGAATCCAAGGTGATCACATCCGAAATCCCTACATTATCGAGATACATCATTTGCCCTTCCGCCCCGGAAACGACACCTTTTATTGTAAAATTCGTGTTATTGCGGCATCCAACAAACAGAAGCATGCAAAAACATATGACTGTTAGTACTTGTGTAGATATGTTTCTCATATTTTAATATCATGAATGATTATAATCCGCTGCAAATATACATTATTTTACAGTCGTATCCTCATCTTTTGAAAAATCTTCCAAATATTTTTACAAAAAAGGCGGAATATGGCATTTTTATTTTATAATCATGAATTTAGCCCATAAACTTTCATTACCTTTGCCACAATTTTATTGAGAAAGAAAAAATAAGAAAAAAGATTATGCTTAATCCAATTAACAAGACGATTACGCTGGCTGATGGAAGGACCATCACCATCGAAACCGGCAAAGTGGCAAAACAGGCGGATGGCGCAGTAACTGTTCGAATGGGCAATACCGTGTTGCTGGGGACTGTTTGTGCTGCTAAAGATGCAGTGCCGGGTACTGATTTTATGCCGTTACAAGTAGAGTACAAGGAAAAATATTCGGCATTTGGCCGTTTCCCCGGGGGATTTACTAAAAGAGAGGGTAAAGCTTCCGATTATGAAATTCTTACTTCGCGCTTGGTCGACCGCGCCCTTCGTCCGCTTTTTCCGGACAATTATCATGCAGAGGTTTATGTGAATGTGGTTTTGTTTTCTGCTGACCACGAGGATATGCCGGATGCTCTGGCAGGGTTGACTGCTTCGGCAGCATTAGCTGTTTCCGATATTCCGTTTAATGGACCTATTTCGGAAGTCCGTGTGGCTCGTATTGACGGTCAATACATTGTCAATCCAACATTTACACAATTGGAGAAAGCAGATATTGATATTATGGTAGGTGCTACTTTGGATAATATCATGATGGTTGAAGGCGAAATGAGTGAAGTTCAGGAGTCTGAAATGCTTGAAGCTATCAAAGTGGCTCACGAAGCTATAAAGTTGCAGTGTCAGGCTCAGTTGGAACTTAGCGAGGCTTGTGGCAAAACCGTAAAACGTGAATATTGCCATGAGACCAACGATGAGGATTTACGCAAGGATCTTCATGATTCGACATATCCGAAGGTATATGCCATAGCGGTTGCTGCTCTGCCTAAACTGGAGCGCTTAAGTGCTATTGATGCAATTCTGGAGGAATATAAAACCAAGTTTACCGAAGAAGAACTGACCGACGAAAAGGTTGAAATGCTTAACCGCTATTACGCGGATGTTCAGAAAGAGGCTATGCGTCGTGCAGTACTTGATGAAGGCAGGCGTATGGATGGCCGTAAGACGAATGAAATTCGTCCGATATGGATTGAGACAGATTGCTTGCCAGGCCCTCACGGTTCGGCTATCTTTACTCGTGGTGAAACTCAGTCACTCTCAACAGTTACTTTAGGAACGAAGGATGACGAAAAGATTATTGATGATGTTCTGAATCAAGGTAAAGAACGTTTTTTATTACACTATAATTTTCCGCCGTATGCTACCGGCGAAGCAAAAGCTTCTCGTGGCGTAGGTCGTCGTGAGGTTGGACATGGTCATTTGGCTTGGCGCGCGCTGAAACGAATGATTCCAAAGAATTTTCCTTATGTAATTCGTGTAATTTCGGATATTTTGGAATCAAATGGTTCTTCATCCATGGCAACTGTTTGTGCCGGAACATTGGCTTTGCGTGATGCCGGCGTTCAAATGAAAAAGCCTGTTTCAGGTATTGCGATGGGTCTTATTTCTGAGAACCAAGGTAAGAATTATGCTATTCTTTCCGATATCTTAGGTGATGAGGATCATTTAGGTGATATGGATTTCAAGGTAACGGGAACTGAAGATGGCATCACAGCAACGCAGATGGATATCAAAGTGGATGGTTTGTCGTACGAAATTCTGGAAAAAGCATTAGCTCAGGCTAAAGAAGGTCGTTTATTCATTCTGAATAAGATCATGGAAGCGCAGCCGGAAGCTCGTCCGGATTTGAAGCCTCATGCTCCACGTATTGAAAATATGATTATTGCTAAAGAATTTATCGGAGCCGTAATCGGCCCGGGCGGCAAGATCATTCAAGGCATTCAGGAAAGAACGGGTGCGACGATTTCTCTCGAAGAAGAAGACGGTGTTGGTAAAATTGAAATTGCAGGTGCAAATAAAGAAATTATTGATGCTGCTGTTCGTTCAATAAGAGCTATTGTTGCTGTTCCTGAAGTAGGTGAGATCTATGAAGGAAAGATTTCTTCAGTTATGCCTTATGGTGCTTTCGTTGAATTTATGCCCGGCAAAGACGGTTTGCTTCATATTTCTGAAATAGACTGGAAACGTTTTGATACGATGGAAGAAACGGGGTTGAAGGAAGGTGATACAATATCCGTTAAGTTGGTTGATATTGATCCTAAGACAGGTAAGTTCAAGTTGTCTCATAAAGTTTTGCTTGACAAGCCGGAAGGTTATGAAGAACGTCCTGTGAGAGGCGAACGTCCTCAGAGGAGTGATCGAAATGACCATGGACCAAGAGGTGATCGTGGTGACAGAGGTGGCCGTCAGGATCGTGGTCCTCGTTATGATCATCAGGATCGTGGCCCGCGTCGTGATCGTCAGGACAGACCAAACTATCAGGATCATTCCAATGAACAGGATAACGCAAACTTCCAAAACGGTTCGGATTTTGACAGTGATCAGGAATAATTTACATACACTTATATAATGTAAGAAGCTGTGTCAGACATTACTTGACACAGCTTCTGTTGTAAATATGCATTACCATTGACTAATCAGGTTACTGTTTGCCATGAAGATAAATGATTGAACAATATTGTTCTCTTTTTTTCTTCTGGAAGCTTTTTTTAAATTTTGTCAATATTGGATATCTGTTTTCTGTGGTGTTCCTGCGCTGCTTGTCATTTTTATCGGGTAATTTTCTTTGTTGTAAGTATATTGGTATTGGTATGTACTTGAAGTATGTTCTTGTACATTGTTGACTGTTATTGCCGTTATATTGTTATAATGGTTTAGAAACTGAATATTGATGCTGTTGAAGACAGAATTGTTAATGTATCCCCAATAAGCCGGGAGCCAAGAAGATAAATGAATAGCGCTTGTTGTCCCGTTTGCATTATCGTATTCCAAAATTGTTGTACAGTAAAGTTTGTTGCTGCCGTCGAACTGTTCCATTTTAATTAAGTTTTTGCCGGCTGTATCGTATGTGAAAAGAGTGTAATCGTTTATGTCACGTTCTTTTACTAACCCTTTATCCGTTTGTTTAAACAAGCCTAGTTTTGTTATTCTTGCCGGTTGCTTCCATTTGTTTAATTTTATTTCCTCTAATAAAGTTAAGAACAGGGGTTCTCCTGTTGATGAAGCCAGTATGATACTGTCGTTTTTTTGTTCGAAAGTTCTCCATCCATGGCCGTCGGCAACATTACTCGGCGGATTGGTTGATATTTTTAATGCTCCTTTATCGTATATGAAGTCTGTTGATGAACCGTCTTTCTTTCTGGTTTGGAAAAGCTGCCCGTTTCCATAACTTAAGCTTACGGCTTCTCCTTCAGATGGGATAAAGGCACTTGGGAGTCCGTTTGTTTTTGTCGGATTGATAAATTTCTCATCATCGCTGCACGATGACATTGATGTGCACATGATTATCACACAAGTAAATGCAAGAGATTTTAGAATTACATTCTTCATAATATTGAATATTTAATCTGTTTTATTTAAAGATGCAGAAAAAGGGTAAAACGCTGCATGGGGAAAAGTTTATGGAAGCTAGCTTTATCATGCACCATGTAAAGCATAATTGTCCTGATGAAAACTTGAAAGGATAGGGATGAAAAGATTGAAAGATCAGAATGTATATATTAAGTACTGATGGAAAATAGTAACATACTGTCAGTAAATACTTATTTGCTGAATAGTATTTACTTATTTACTGACGCGAAACAATAAATAACTTCTGAACGAACAAGTTTTACTTTCTTATGAATCAGATTATTCATAGGGAGTAATGGTAAATAGATAAAGCATAAATTGCGTAATTGATAAGTAGAAGCCATGGTTGTATATCCTTATATGGATTAAAGGGATTCAATAATACTTTTTAAAGAGTAACTCCGGACTTGAATATGGCCATTTCACGGTAGTCGTTCTTTTCGTTGTTTGTTTGTTGTCCGCTGGCTGTTCTGATGATGAACTTAATAAACTGTTTGCTTAACGACTCTATTGAGGTATCCTCCAGTAAAGTTCCGGCATTGAAATCAATCCAGTTTGGTTTCTGTTTATAGAGCGCGCTGTTGGTCGATATTTTTACCGTTGGAACAAACGTACCGAAAGGCGTTCCGCGTCCGGTTGTAAAAAGGATCATTTGGCATCCTGAAGCTGCCAGAGCTGTCGAAGCGACCAGATCGTTGCCGGGTGCACTAAGCAGATTCAATCCTTTGGTACGGAGTTGTTCGCCATAAGCTAATACATCTTTCACGGTCGAGCTGCCGGCTTTTTGCGTACAACCAAGCGATTTCTCTTCCAGTGTTGAGATACCACCGGCTTTGTTTCCAGGTGAAGGATTTTCGTAAACCGGCTGATTATTGGAAATAAAATACTGTTTGAAGTTATTAATGAGAAGAACGGTTTTGTCAAACAGCGTTTCGGACGCGCAACGATTCATCAGTATTGTTTCTGCACCGAACATTTCAGGAACTTCTGTCAGCACCGTTGTTCCCCCTTGGGCGGTGAGAAAATCCGATAAAACGCCAAGCAACGGATTAGCTGTTATTCCCGAGAACCCGTCCGAACCACCACATTTCAAACCAATACGTAGTTCGCTGAGCGGTATGGGTGTCCTTTTGTCTTGTGAAGCGATATGATATATTTCTTGCAATAGTTTCATCCCTTCCGCTTCTTCATCTTTTACTTTCTGGCAGACCAGAAGGCGAATGCGTTCGGTATCATAATCGCCGAGCAGTTGCTGTAAAGCTTCCGGCTGGTTATTCTCACAACCCAGACCAAGAATCAGAACACCGCCGGCATTGGGATGAAGTGCCATGTTACGTAGAATCGTTTGTGTATTTTTCAGATCGTCTCCCAGTTGAGAACAGCCGTAGTTATGCGTGAAAGCCGTGATGGAGCCAACGCCTCTGTTTTTAGTTTGTGTTCGCAATTTGTCGGCAAGTCGCTGAGCTATACCATTGACGCAGCCAACAGTTGGAATAATCCATATTTCATTTCGAACGCCCACATCACCGTTTTTGCGCCGGAATCCTTCGAAGGTCAGATGTTGATCCGGAATATTCGGTTGTGAGAGTTTTGGTTCGTAAGCATAATTATTTATTCCATTGAGGTTTGTCCGTATATTGTGCTCATTCACCCATGCGCCTTTGGTAATATTGCCTGTTGTATGACCTATCGGGAATCCATATTTGATAATGACATCATTGGGGGCGAAGTCTTTGATAGCTACCTTATGTCCGGGAGGCACAGTCTCAGTCACACGGATCGTTTCTCCGTTGATATTCAACAATGTGCTTTCGTCCAGCGATTTCAGGGCAACGACCACATTGTCAGCCGGGTTTATTCGGATAAATGAGCGTTCCATTATATAATCTCTTTAACAGTTTCCAACATCCCTTTTGTCTGAATGGCGTTCAGATAATAAGCAACTCTTTCAGTCAGCCCCGGAATCTTATTTAGATTTTCATTCCAGATAGATTTCTCAGCCAACACTTTCTCTGCGATGGCGCATATCGGGCATGTTGCCCATAATTCTTTCAGCAACTGTATAATTTCAGGTGCATCGTCAGGAACAATATCAATACCGTCGGCACGCTTTCCTCCTTTATAGTATGTAATGATTGCCGCCAAGCCAAGAACCAACCCTTCCGGTAGTACACCTTTGCGATGCAGATATTCCTTTAGCCCCGGCAAGTCGCGTGTCTGAAATTTGGGGAACGAATTCAGCATAATAGAAGTCACCTGATGATCGACAAACGGATTGTTGAAACGTTCGAGCACGTCTGCAGCAAACTTCTCTAATTCCTGTTTGGACAGATTCAATGTCTCCATTAGTTCATCGAACATGACACGATGGATATATTTCCCGATAACCGGATGCTGGCAGGCATCACGTACAATATCAATGCCCGAAAGAAAAGCCACCGGTGAAAGGACCGTGTGTGGTCCGTTCAGCAGAGTCACTTTCCTTTCATGATAAGGCGCTTCTGAAGGAACGAAAAGAACGTGGAGTCCGGCTTTATCGGCAGGAAATTCTTTAGCAACCGATTGTGGTGCCTCGATCACCCAAAGGTGAAAGATCTCTGCCTGTACGACCATATTGTCGTCGTATTGCAGTTTTTCTTTGATGGCCGCGATGTCTTTTTTGGGGAATCCGGGGACGATACGGTCTACTAAAGTAGCATATACGCCGCAATCTTCTTCAAACCATTGACGGAAATCGCTACCGAGATTCCATTGGTCAATATATTGTTCTATCGTCTGTTTCAGTTTATGACCGTTGAGGAATATCAACTCACAAGGGAAGATAATCAGTCCTTTGCTTTTGTCTCCATTGAATGTTTTGAATCGATGATAGAGCAATTGTGTCAGTTTTCCGGGATATGAAGCCGCCGGTTTATCTTCCAATTTACATGAAGGATCGAAAGCAATGCCGGCTTCAGTTGTATTCGAGATTACAAAACGGATCTCAGGTTGCTCGGCCAGTTGCATGAAGGTGTCGAACTGGATATACGGATTGAGTGCACGGCTAATCACATCGATTCGTGTCAGACTGTTCACTGTTTTGCCTTTATCCAGTCCCTGCAGATTGACGTGATACAGGCAATCCTGTTTGTTCAGCATATCGACCATCCCTTTGGCAATGGGTTGAACGACCACAACATCACTGTCGAAATCTGTTTTTTCATCCATATTCCATATAATCCAGTCAATAAATGCCCGCAGGAAATTTCCCTCACCGAACTGAATGATCCGCTCGGGGCGCTGTTTCTTTTTAGCCGTCTGCCCATTTAACTCTTTCATGACTCTATTTATTTACTACAAAATTGCGTATTTGGCACTCTGTTCCCGAGGATTTGGCATTCTTGTTAGCCAACATCCGAAGTACCAGTTGATGATGACCGCTTTTGAGTTCGGTTTCAAACATATATACCCACGGGATATAAAGATAACGGCTCCATTCGGTATAAGTGTCCAATTGTTTGAAAGGGGCGTTATCGATGCTATATTCCAGAATACCTGCCGAAGGGCCGCATACGCAAAATATCCCAATCGCTTGTCCGTCAAACGCGAGCGTAAGCTTATCGCCGGCATGTTTGGCTTCCAACATCGGAATATCCACAAATCCTTTACGTTTCTCGAACTTATTGTCAGGATGCCAGCTAGATACTCGTTTCCAACCTTTATCAAGTTTTGCCTTATCAATGTTCAGAAAATCTCCATTAGTATAGCTGAATTTGTCAAGTGGCTCGGCTATTTCGTGTGGAGTAATGACTGCATCAGGCTTTATTCCGCTCCACATCTCATCAAAAAATTTGTCAATAGATGCCGTATAGAGGGTATGTCCGAATGGTTTCGGATGGGTTCCACCAAATGTATTCCAATCGAACTCATCACATTGCATTCGTTCTGCAGTTTCTTGTGCCAGATTGATAGAAGGAATCAGATAATTATTTGCCACCCGTTCGTGGTTCAGGATTACATCCGGCATTTGCCGTTTGGCAAACATAGAAATGAATGGATCATAAATAAAATGAAGCATGACAATATCTGTATTGGGATTTGCCGTTAAGGCATGTCTGACTTCGCCTTCCATCCCGCGAATCTGTTGTTCAGCCGTGAAATGATTCGTATGATCGTTGACTGCCGCTTCTACAAAGAGTAAATCGACAGGCCCTTTTGAAAGAATATCTTGTTGAAGGCGGAAAGCTCCCGGAGTAGAACCTGTAGAACCGATTCCTGCTTCGATAAATTCGAATTCTGTGTACGGAAAACGTTGTTTCAGAATTTGTTCTACCATATTGTGCCATCCGTTCATTTCGGTTATCGAACCACCAAGAAAGGCTACTCGTCCTTTGCGCTCTTTCTCGAATTTGATGAATGAGTTTTGCATATCCCCTCTCAGGTTGATATGCTGATGCGCTTGATATTCGGGTTGCTGGCGAAGGATAAAGTTTACTACGGGAGTCGGATCTGCCAGACTGTGCGGATGATGATCGCAACCTTTTTTGATGATCACTTCTACTGAACCTCCCAACTCGAGATAGCGCGAACGCACTTTATCCATGTTTTCTTTGAAAGGGACTGTTTGATCGCTATCACCGCATACGCTGATGATGGGAATATGTTCGGCTGCTATTGGTTCCAGGTTCTCCAATGGGTTGCCTTTGAAGTTTGCCATGTCAGATTCTTGTAGGTCCCATTCTTTTAGCATGTCATTCCACAGTTGGACCTGTTTCCGGCCAGGCCAGCTAAAAAGATTACATACAGGTGCATCAACATAGATGCAGGCCACTTTTTCCGGATTTTTTGCTGCCCAATTGAAGGCGAATAACCCGCCACGACTGAATCCTTCGAGTGTTACTTTGGGTGAAAGCTTGTAGTATTTTAGCATATAGTTGTAGAAGTCTGTACCTAAAGCAACAGAATGAGGACTTCCGTACAGATGAGTGACATCGTAATATACAACATGAAACCCCTTAGTTACTAATGCCGAATCAACGCTTGGAAAAGCACCAAAGAATGCCGGACGCCAGATCCAGGGATTCCCTTTGAGCGCTTTATGAGGAACGACAACGATTGCATCCTGTCCCTGATAAGTGAAATCGTAACGGTCGCAACCGTTCCATTGGCTTTTCTGTCCTGGAAAAGCTTGCATTTGATGGTAGGATTCTTTGCCGGTAATTGCTTTGTAAACCACTTGGGCAATATGATGAGCTGCTGTCGGATCAGGGTGAATAAAATCAGGGAAATGTTCTTTTAGATCACTTGTGGCTGTGTGAAGGTCTATGACTTCAAGCTTGTTTTTCTCTGCCAACTTATGAATAATAGGAATAATGGCATTACTGATGATGCTGTCGTTGATGCCATACTGTATTTTGAAAGCTTTGGCCGGATAACACAAGTATATCTTTGGTTTGGCAGGAAGTTTTCCGAATGCGGTTATCATCGTTTGCATATCTTTTGCAAACTCCTTTTTGAAAATCCAGTTATGGGGTTTCGAGTCGTTGGTTCCCAATTTAAGGACGATAATGTTCGGATTATAATTCAGGACGTCATCATACATCTTTTCTTTCATGTAAGGATAATCTCCCTTCAATAATACAACACGTGCGCTGAAACCGAAATTACGCACATCATAGCCTTTTCCGAGCATTTGCCCCAGAACAGATGGATAGCTGTCTCTGTCCCGGTTTGCAATGCCGGCACCATAAGTGATGCTGTTACCGACACATGCTATACGTATAGGGTCAGTCTTTTCTTGTGCTCGTCCGGACAGGCTGATAATTAGAATAAAGGCGAGCAGTTGACAAATTCTTTTCATATTAGTTGTTGTTTATTGTTGTTCGTTTGAAAGTGTATGTTTGTCCCGGCTGTGTCATTATATCATATTCGTATGTTTTATATAATAGAGGCTCCTGTGGAGAATCCAGTTCGGAAGAAACTAATGCTTTCTTTATTATATTTTTTTTGAATAAAGGGTTCGAATTTTCACCAACCGCCTGTCTTAGCCCTTCACCTTTGAGCGGCACATATGAACGGATACGTAGGTTCCCTCCAATTTTTGAAAGAATAGTCGCTTTGTTAAGCTCAGCGCCATCCCATTCCATGCTGACTTCGAATCCTCCTCGGGCCATCAAACCTCTTACGTTTCCTTGGCGCCAGACATCAGGTATAGCGGGCAGCAGTTGTACGGCCCCGTCCTGGCTTTGTAACAGCATTTCTGCGATACCGGCTGTAAATCCGTAGTTCCCATCAATCTGGAAAGGAGGATGCGCATCGAACAGGTTCGGATATGTACGACCGTCCTTTTGACCTTCATATTTTATCTCTTTGTTTTCTGGAGCAAGAAGTTTCAGCATGTTACAAATGATTTTATAAGCGTGATTGCCATCATGCAGACGTGCCCATAAGTTGATTTTCCAGCCAATAGACCATCCTGTGGCTTTATCGCCACGGTAAACCAAGGTGTTTTTTGCAGCTTGAAATAACTCGGGAGAGCTATAAGGCGAGATCTGATTGCTTGGATATAGTCCATAAAGATGCGATACATGTCGATGTTCATCTTTCGGATTATCCCAGTCGTGAATCCATTCTTGTATTTGATTATAGCGACCTATCTGCATCGGAGCAAGGCGATCGATCATTTTTTGCAGCCGTTCCATATATTGTGTGTTGCCGTTGAGAATGCGAGTAGCATTGAGAGCATTGTTTAGCACATCGAAAGCAATTTGATTGTCCATTGTGCAGCCGGCAGTGATACTTGTTTTCTTTCCTTGCGGAGTATTCTCCGGCGAATTTGACGGCGAGGTCACCATCCAATGATGTGTGGGTTCTTCTGTCAGGAAATCCAGATAAAAATCTGCTGCACCTTTCAGGGCAGAATATGCTCCCTGCAGGAAATCCTTATCGCCTGTAAACAAGTAGTGTTGCCACAGATCCTGACTCAGCCAGCCGCCGCCATTGATCCACATTCCACTATTCGGTCCGTCTACAGGGCCCGTACAACGCCAAAGATCTGTGTTGTGATGAGTTACCCATCCGTTGCAACCATACATCACGCGTGCTGTTTCGCGCCCGTTCTCCGATAGTTCCTTTACCATTTGGAACAGAGGTTCATGAGCTTCGGCAAGATTTGTCACTTCGGCCGGCCAGTAATTCATTTCCGTATTAATGTTGATTGTATATTTTCCGTCCCATGGAGCGAGCATTTTATCATTCCAGATCCCCTGAAGATTAGCTGGCTGACCACCTGGCTGAGAAGCTGAAATGAGCAGATATCGTCCATATTGAAACATTAAATTTACCAGTGCCGGATCATTCCCTTCAATAAAATGCAGAACACGCAGATGTGTCTCCTGTTTGGATTCTTCCGTTTCGCCTAAATCCAGTTTGACACGACCGAACTGTTTCCGGTAATAGGCAATATGTTCCTGAAGAGCTTTGTCGTAAGGCTTTTGCATAGCTGCTTTCATGTAAGCCACTGCTTTTTTGTGCGGGTTTGCGCTTACATCTTTATAGTTTACAAAATTGGTGGCGATAGATATATATAATGTGGCTTTAGTTGCACCGTTTACAATCGCTTTGTCACCCTCACATTTTACGGAACCTCCTTCGGTTTTGATTTCTGTCTGGCATTCCATACGGATTGCTCCTGTCACACCTTCATGGTCGGCTCCTCTTCCGGTAAGAATCAGTTTATTGTTTTTAGTGAACGACTTACTTTCGAGCGGGGATTTGTATTTTGCCGTGAAGCTTATGGCTCCGGGCTTATCGGCTGTAATGTGCATGATAATTACATTATCAACGAACGAGGTGAATACTTCGCGCGTAAAAGTGATTCCATTGACTTTATAATGAGTGGTGGCCAAAGCTTTCTCGATATTCAAATCGCGATAGTAGTCGGTGAATGCTTCGTGACCTGCAAAGTCAAGGAACAAGCTTCCGACAGTCTGATAGGGCATTCCGTTACGCGGTGTACGGAAATCTTTGTTAATGATGTCGAACGCCTGTTCTTCTTTTCCGTCGAAGATGAGTTTGCGTACTTCCGGTAACATCTTTAATGCTGCCGGATTATCATTGCGATGTGGTCCGCCGCCCCAAACGGTTTCTTCATTGAGTTGCAACTCTTCGTGAGCCGGATTGCCATAAACCATTGCACCCAGACGTGAGTTTCCTAAGGGAAGTGCTTCAATCCACTCGGTAGCCGGATGGCTGTACCAAAGTTTTAAGTCAGATGCTTTTACTAATATTGTACATAGTAATAATGCAATACATGCGATTTTTATCTTTCTTTTTTTCATGATCAGATGCGTTTTTCAGCTTCCGGATAGTTGGAAACAATCAACAGTACAAATGTATGAAGAATATCTTGTTGACAAAAATGCATTCTTGATAAAATGGAATTGTAATGTCAAAAGTTGACGAGAATAGGCGATTCGGACGGATGAAAATAAATGGACAGATATACGGATTTATTGGCTATAAAAATGAAAGATGTTCCACTCTGGAAATGAAACATCTTTTATTTTGCTCTTCTTCTTGGACTTGAACCAAGGACCCTCTGATTAACAGTCAGATGCTCTAACCAACTGAGCTAAAGAAGAATGTATGTGCGGCTTCTTCTAAGCCTGATTTATTGCTCTTCTTCTTGGACTTGAACCAAGGACCCTCTGATTAACAGTCAGATGCTCTAACCAACTGAGCTAAAGAAGAATAATATTGCATTTGAATGCACTCGTATGTGCTTTCTTTAAAAATGCGATGCAAAAGTACGGTTAGTTTTCGAAATATGCAATATCTTTGTGATAAAATTTTGAAAAATGAATGCAATTGGTTTAGGAAATGCATTGGTGGATGTCCTTGTGAAACTTAAGAATGATGATGTCCTTGCTGATTTGGGGATAAAGAAGGGTACAATGACGATGATAGATCATGATCAGATGCTCGCTTTGCATCAGTCGTTGAATGGGTTGGAGCGCACATTAAAACCCGGAGGTTCCTTATGTAATACGACAAGAGCATTGGCCAATCTTGGGATGGAGAGTGGATTCGTGGGGCGAATCGGGACCGATAGCATTGGTGAGAGCTATCGCCAGGCGCTTCTCGATGCCGGTGTTATTCCTTATTTTCAGCAAACGAAAGGCATTTCCGGATGCTGTACATCGATGATATCGATGGATGGAGAACGGACGATGTGTACCTTTTTAGGTCCGGCTCCCGATGTTGATCCCGATGCCATCTCTGGTGAGATACTTTCTTCCTATCAATATATTAATGTCGAGGGTTATCTTTTGGTTAACGAGCATCTGATCCGCCGCGTTATGCAGAAGGCAAAAGCTTGTGGATTAAAGGTTGCTCTCGGCCTTGCGGATTTTAATATTGTCAAAGCTTTTCATGAACTGCTCGACGAGATTATTCCGGCCTACGTGGATGTGTTGTTTGCTAATGAAATTGAAGCTGAAACGTATACGGGACTGTCTGTACGTGAAGCGGCACTTTTATTGGCAGAGAAGGTGGATGTGGTGGTAGTCACACTTGGCGAAAAAGGAGCAATGGTCTGCCACAATGGTGAAATCACAACCGTTTCGACAACACCTTGTATACCGGTAGATACGACGGGTGCAGGAGATTATTTTGCCGCCGGATTCCTTTACGGACTGTCTGTTGGTGCGTCACTTAAACAATCAGCGACTATTGGAACGATGTTGGGAAGCTATATTATCAAGTTAGTCGGAGCGGAGATTCCTGATGAGAATTGGGAACAAATAAAGTTAAAAGTGAGGGAGATCCTGTCTTGACAGTTGTTTATTATATATTTTTACAGCATTATTAATGACGAATTTTATGTACAAAAAAGCAGAACAAAATAATTTACTGGTTTTGTTATGGGTGGTTCTCTTATGGGGAATCAGTGTGCCTGCTCAATCGCAAGCCCAAAATAACAACCGTTTTGAAGTAAGTAAGAATTTGGATATTCTCAACGCTATCGTGAAGGAAACGGAAATGTTTTATGTTGATTCACTGGATGTTGAAAAAACTGTACG
>JAQWBH010000416.1 GCA_028707405.1 Parabacteroides sp.
TCCCTGCATAAGTCAAAGTCAATTGATGCATTGCTCTTGTTGCCGCAACATAAAGCATGTTTTTTTCCATCTCCGAATTGTAATTTCTATCTGTTGTTTGCGGAATAATAACTTTGTCAAACTCCAATCCTTTTGCCATATGTACAGAAGTGATGATAACACCCTGTACAAAAGCAACACTCTGGCTTGAAAGAAAGTATACATCGTGTGTACGCATTTTTAGTTTATCTGCTATTTCCTTTGCCTGAGATTCCATTTTACATATTATACCAAGTGAGTTATAATCAGATCTTTTGAAAGTGGAAATCGAATCGGAAATGTATGAAATTTCGTTTTCTTCATTAGTGAATTTTAATATTTGCGGTTTTTCTCCGTGTCGGATAATAGGTTCTATCTCATGGTTTTTCCGAATCTTTTGGGCAAAATCAGTTATTTCAAGGGTTGAACGATAACTTTTACATAGTTTCATCACTCTTCCTGTCACTAATACTTTCTGAATCATGTCGGCAGTAGAAGACCCGTAAGGACTAATGGATTGGTTGGCATCACCTAAAATTGTTTTCCGACAAGAATAAAGTTCTTGTAAAACTTTATATTGAATAGGCGAATAGTCCTGCATCTCATCAATCAATAGATGCTTAACATGATTGATACTATTATTCTTCCCCAACGCAAGATGAATATATGCTAAAGGTGCTAAATCAGCATATTCCAACATATTATTCTTTCGCATTTTAAACATCTCCGTCTTTCCAATCCATTTGAAAAAATCCTTATACACCTTTATGTCGCTATTTCCAGTAAACATCTTCCTTATTTCTTTTTTTAGCATATTTTGTTGAACGGTGGTAACCGTAATCCGATAATGTATTCGCACTATTTCTAAAATATATCCGGCCATTGCTTCAAAGCGTTGACGCATCGGTAAGCGGTTGAAACGTCTGAATTGTTCTTCAATAAATCCGGCAGGTATAGTAACAGACTTTGTCAGTTTGACATCTACGGCTTTAAAATAGGTCTTTTCAATATGCAGGATAAATTTGTCGAGCAAGGAAATAAACTCGATGGAAGCCTTATATTGTATCCGATCAATAAAATCCGAAGCAGGCTTTCCAAGTAATTCATTAATTTGTTCAAAAAAATTCTGGAACTTGTATCTATTCTCTAATATGCCAGATAATATCTGCTCCATACTCATTTCAGGAACGCTTACTTCGCCAAGTTCAGGAAGTACATTAGATATATAATCTGAAAAAACTTTATTGGGCGATATAATCAAAATATCTTTTGATGAAAGGTCTTGTTTGAATTTATAAAGCAGATAAGCAATCCGGTGTAGAGCAATAGATGTTTTTCCTGAGCCTGCCACGCCTTGAATAATCAATATATTACTATCTTCATTGCGAATGATTTGATTTTGTTCCCGCTGTATAGTAGCTACAATATTCTTCATTTTATCATCAGCATTGAAACTCAATTCTTTTTGCAAAACATCGTCATGAACAGTTAATGAACTTTCAAGCATAAATTCCATTTCCCCATTACGGATTCGATACTGCCGCTTTAATAAAATCTCTCCCTTTACTTCTCCTCCTGGAGATGAATAAGTTGCATCTCCTAGTTCATAATCATAGAACATGCTTGAGATTGGTGCACGCCAGTCGTATATAAAGCTCTTCTTACTAATTGAATCATAGAATGAATGAACCCCAATATAAATGGGCAGTATTTTACCAGCTTCTTTATTCTCCATAAAATCAATTCGTCCGAAATAGGGAGTATTTAAAATCTTGCCTAACCGCTTTCGCTTATCAATCACATTCTCGCCCAGTGCAAAGTGGTTCAGAATACTTTCCCGCATGGAACGAATCTCATGCGGATCAATATCCTTGTTCGACCACAAGTATTCTTTATATTCCATCAATGTATTAACATGTTCTTTCACTGAAACATCAACATTGGCAATAATCTTTTTCAGCAAATTAATAACCTGCTGTAAATACACTCGTTCCTGTTCTTCTGTTTTATTAAATATCATACTCATTGCTATTAGCATATTAAAAGATACAAAAAGGTGTGCAAAATTATTATGTTACAATGGCGTATGAAATAGCTATTTATAGCTATATATGATGCTGTTTCTATAGATCATATATGACCCATATGAAACAATAAAAAAAGTACTTATCCAAAGAAGAAGAATCTGAATTGGTTGACATCATTAATAGATGATACCGTAATCTCGTGCCAGATTAATGGCTTCAATTACATTGTCAACATTTAGTTTAGCCAAGATATTTTTACGGTGATTGTTAACTGTATAAATACTGATACATAGCTTATCCGCAATTTCTTTGCTTAAAAAACCTTGACGGATAAATAATAGTATTTCTTTTTCACGATCGGTCAATTGTTTCTCAGCCGGAATTAACACGGGCATAAATATTTCGCCTGTTTCCCGGTTTATAACCGTCCGTTTGATTTTATCAAAAGGTATTTGGTCTGGAGATATATTTATAACACCCAAAATAATCCAAGCCTTTCCGTTCTTGTCCTTTTCGAGGACCTGATGCCGGCTGATCACATTTATATATTGCCCTCTCGCATTCAACATCCGGTATTGAAATACCTGCTGGTAATCATTCCTTTCCTCCGGCCGGAGCGAATAAATAAATTGCCCATGTTCAATTTGATATTCTATGAGTTGCTCTCTGTCATCAGGATGTATCCTTTCTTCCAATAAATCACCCTGATCCTGTATTGCTTTTATCCATGAGGGATTATATCCAAAAATAGTAGAAAAGTTATCAGATGCGAAATCATATCTTTCCTTAAATACATCAACCGTAAAAATACAACTAGAACTTATTTGAGAAAATGCCTGTATTGATTCTCTCTTCTTATTCCACAAATCATAGTTAATATCAAAACTACTGATATGCTGTCTTGCCCATAATTCTTTGGGTGTTATCCTATTGGAAATCATTGTGCAAAGATAACTATGATTCGCAATATGCTTTATAAATAACATCTAATATATTTACTGCGAAAAGCAGAATATGTAATCCTTCTGAGAAAAATGTATGAAGAGGTGCAAGCTGAAAGTAAATAGCAATTGCGTTTTATCATATAACAAATCAACAATTTAGCAAGAATCAATTCTATTTTGTAAAAGCAAATATTGTATCACAACGACTACACCACACATCCTGACAAAAAGCACATTGTGGATATCTGCATTCCCGTGAAACCGCTATAAGTTTATGGGGAAATAAAAAAATGCTTATTTTGGATAGCCATATCCGAAATAAGCATTGTATATTTGCAATACAGTCAAGATGTTTAGTAAACAATAATCCTCGAAATGATATGTTAGAATTACCTGAAGTAATTACCCTAAGTAAACAAGTAGACAATACATTGCGCGGAAAAACGATCACGCATGTATTCAATGCAACCAAGCCACATAAGTTCACCTTTTATAATAGTGACCCATTAAAATATGGCAAGCTATTAATAGGTAAAACTATTGAATCTTCACAAGGTTATGGTATGTTTATCGACTTTCTATTGTCAGACAATGTCACCATGAATATTGGTGATGGCGTTATTGCTCGCTACTATAATCCGGGAGACAAAATTCCGACCAATTATCAGCTCCTGCTTACCTTCGATGACGAATCGTTTCTTGTTTTTACTGTTGCCATGTATGGATTTATCAATGTTTATCCCGACAGTATTATCGACAATAAATATTATAAACTGAGCAAGGAAAGTATTTCGCCTATAAGCAACGCATACACTCCTGAGCTATTCGAAAAACTTTTTTCAGAAGCAAAAGAAGCGCTTTCGGCCAAAGCTCTTCTTGCTACAGAACAACGTATTCCAGGTGTTGGTAATGGAGTAGTACAAGACATTCTGTTTAATGCTCATATCAATCCAAGACAGAAAGTATTGGCATTATCCGACAAGAGAAAAGAAAATCTTTTCAAATCACTAAAAGAGACCTTACTGAAAATGACTTCCGAAGGTGGACGCGATACCCAAACCGACTTATATGGAAATACAGGCGGCTATCATACTATCCTTTCTGCCAACACATGGAAAAATGCATGTCCTCGTTGCGGCAGTATAAT
>JAQWBH010000417.1 GCA_028707405.1 Parabacteroides sp.
CTTCCCTGAGAATCCCGTTCCGCTTTCGATCCCCGGAGAAACGCTATCAGGTTTTTGTTATCGAACTTAAAAAAAAAGAGGTCGAACAGTTTCTTGTCGGCCGTTGTCAAAACACCATTCAGTTCTTCCCTAAAGCCGGCAACCGTATATGCCAGCTTACTATCATCGAAAGTAATATCCGGAAGCCCTGCAACCAAACAATAATATTTACTCATAATCAGAACAACATATCTATTAAGCGAGGGCGCAAAAATTCTTTGAAAAAGGAGATAAACTCTTCTTCACCAAAGTTCACCTTATACGAACCGTCGGCCGGAAGAATGGTGAACGAAGTCGGCTTGCCATTCACCTTTTCGATCTTGACACCGTTATCGAGCAGATCTTTTGCATTCGATTCAAAATACGCAGTCAATGATTCAGCCTCGGCGCTCTCGATAGTGACTGAGCCGTCTTTGGCCCAATTCTTTACCAACTCGAGAATTATTTTCTGCATAAAATTCTTATCGGCGACGACGGCTTTCACGTTCGTCGACACGATGGAACCTGTAATAAGATTCATCACCTCGCTCTTCAACGCTTCAAGCGACTGCGATCCAAAAAGTTTAATTTCGGCTTCCGTGTTCTTCTTCAGTTCGGCGGCCTGCTTTTCAGCAGCAGCAATAATACGTTTCGCCTCTACATTAGCATCGTTCAGAATAGCTTCTTTCTTAACATTAGCATTTGCGATGATTCGTCCTGCTTCTTCATTTCCCTTTTCTACTCCTTCTTTGTAAATTTTCTCTGTCAGTTCCTGAATCTTCGTATCCATTTTATATATCAAAATTTAATTGTTTCCTGATACTAAAAAAAAGTCATCGGTTGGCGATGATCTTTTGCCACAAAGTTAATGTTTTTTGCAAATCACAATCATATTAGTAGCAAAATTTATCGCTAAATTTAATTTGTATTATGATTTTATCATTTTATACCATTCTGGCAATGCACTCCTATTTAGCACAAATAGCCTAAGATATACCAACTAAGTATAATAAAAAAACGCTCCAATCATTTCTTATTTATATGCTTATAAACTCTGATAATCGTAACACAATTGTAACACCTATTTCATATTGGCGAAATATTTATATCCGACTTTTGTAAAAAATAATTATATTTGTAATATCAAACTTGAAACATTTTATGGAGGCACCTAAAATACTTGTTGTTGATGACGAAGAGGATATTTGTGAAATTCTCAGATTCAATCTGGAAACTGAAGGTTACACAGTTGAAACAGCATACAGCGCAGAAGAAGCTTTGCGAAAAGATATTCCGTCGTTTCAACTCCTGATGCTGGATGTGATGATGGGAGAAATATCCGGATTCAAGATGGCAAATATTCTACGTAAAAACAAAGACACCGAAAGCGTTCCAATTATTTTTCTGACGGCAAAAGACACCGAAAACGATATGCTTACGGGATTCAATTTAGGTGCTGACGACTATATTTCAAAACCATTTTCAATCAAGCAGGTCCTTGCACGCGTCAAGGCCGTGCTCCGCAGGACCTCTGATAAAGAGAGCGAACAGGACAGCGAACTCCTTTGTTACGAAACGCTTGCGCTCGATATAAAGCGAATCAGGGCGACAATGGATGGGAAAGAAGTAGCGCTGACAAAAAAAGAGTTTGAAATATTGAAGCTTCTGCTGGAAAATAAAGGGGATGTATTTACAAGAGAAGAAATTCTGTCGAGAATATGGAAAGATGAGGTATATGTGCTGGACCGGACGGTCGACGTAAACATCACACGGCTGCGTAAGAAAATTGGGAGATATGGGAAAAATATCGTTACTCGTCTAGGTTTTGGTTATTGTTTTGAATACTAATATTATGAACAGATATAGAATTTCCTTCAGCCAGCGACTATTCTGGTCAATCTTTGCTATGTTCCTCGGATTCACTGCATGTTTTCTGCTCTTCCAATATCAACGTGAACATGAATTCGCCGAAGAAAAATTAAATAATATGCTGGATAACTATAATCACCAGCTTTATCGTATTATCAGCAGGAACAATAATGATATAGCTGCTTCAGTACGATTATTTATCAGCGATATCTCACAGAAAGACTTGCGGGTCACCATCATCGACCCACAGGGGAAGGTCCTTTTTGATAATAGCGATGCAAGCGAATTCAATAACCATAATAATCGTGTAGAAGTAAAAAAAGCGCGGCTGCAACAAAAAGGATTCGCTTTGCGCAAATCAAAAACGACAGGAATAAAATATTACTATGTAGCTACAAATATCGGCAATTATATCTATCGTTCAGCACTGCCTTGGGAGCTGTTTACACAAAAAGCGCTTACAATCGACACGCGTTTCATCTATTTCATTGGGATCATGATGCTCATATTTTTTGTTGTCCTTTCGCGATTCACATTTAGTATCGGACAAACGATTGCACGTCTGCGTGATTTTGCACTCAATATTAAGAGCGACCGCATCTCCGACAATGACTATCATTTTCCGAATGATGAACTCGGCGACATCTCACAGAATATCATCACGCTCTATCACCAACAACGCAAGCTAAAAAGACAACTGACACAAAACGTTGCTCACGAACTAAAAACACCGGTGAGCAGCATACAGGGATATTTGGAAACAATACTGAATAACAAAGATCTCGATGACACAAAACGGCAGTTCTTTCTGGAACGTTGCTATTCACAAAGCACGCGACTGGCCTATCTGCTCAGAGACATGTCGGTGCTGAACCGTCTGGACGAGGCGTCAGAATTATTTGACGTCGCAGAGGTGAACATCTCGACAATGCTTACTGAAATTGAAAAAGAGTGCTCACAAATGATGGAAGACAAAAAAATAACTTCAACGCTGAAAATCAGAGAGAATCTGGTAATCAAAGGAAATTATTCGCTTCTCTACTCCATCTTCCGTAATCTGTTCGATAACGCCATCGCTTATGCAGGCGAAAACACGCATATCGAAGTAGATGGTTTCAAAGAGGATGAAGACTATTGTTATTTTAAATTCTCGGATAATGGCGTAGGCATTGCCAAGGAACATCTGGAGCGCATTTTCGATCGCTTTTATCGCGTCGACAAAGGACGTAGCCGGAAGATTGGAGGAACAGGTCTGGGACTTTCGATCGTAAAGAATGCCATTAATTACCATAAAGGACAAATAACGGCCGAGAGTATTCTCGGAAAAGGCGTAACTTTCATATTCAGTCTAAAAAAAGACTGTACAAAAAAAGAATCAGAAGCCGACTAATTTTCGGTCGGCTGATACAAAAAACGTTTGATACTACGCTTCGGAGTCTTCTCAAATTCTTCCTGATAAAGACGATAACCCGAAATCTTAGAATAATGAGGAACTTCGCTGTTAAGTTCTTCGATATTTTTCTGCATGAACGATTCGATCTGGGAATGCTGTATTCCATCTTTGTCCACTTGTTCCCAATCAGGATAAATCAGTGCCATAAGCTTTCCGCCTTGCGAGATGACAAGCGATTCGGCAACATACATTTTGTTATTAAGCAAATCCTCGATCTCTTCAGGATAAATATTCTGTCCGTTGGAAGAAAGAATCATCGTCTTGCTCCGTCCGCGTATATAGAGAAAACCATCTGCATCGATCGTGCCCAAATCACCTGTACGCAACCAGCCATCGCGGGTGAAAGCCGCTTTTGTGGCTTCCGGATTCTTGTAATAACCAAGCATTACGTTCATACCACGGACAAGAATCTCACCCACTTTGCTTGACGGATCGTCAGAATCGATACGCACTTCCATACGATCGACAATACGCCCCACTGAGCCTTCCTTAAAAATATCCCATGGCGCATAAGCCACAAGCGGAGCGCATTCAGTCATGCCATAGCCCACAGTATAATGAAACTTAATGGAACGTAGAAACTTCTCGACTTCCTTATTGATGGCAGCTCCACCAATAACCAATTCGCCAAAATTGCCGCCGAATACGGCTTTGAGTTTTTTGCTAATCATATCATTGATCTTTGAATCAATATAAGGAAGTTTCATCAGCAGCTTAATCAAAGGCTTATCCAGCTCAGGAAATACACGGCTTTTGACAATTTTCTCGATGATCAGAGGAACGGCGAGAATTA
>JAQWBH010000418.1 GCA_028707405.1 Parabacteroides sp.
TGTATTCCACAGCTTTTTAAAATCTGAAATTGATATTTTGCGATTATAGATTATATCATTTGTATTAATAAGGTCCTTAAGAGATTCTGCAATATAAAAATTCTCTTCATCGTATCCAATAACAGGGACATAATGTAAGTAGCTTTTATTTTTATAGACTTTTATAAATACTATAACTTGAGTACCTTTACTAACCTCTTTTTTCAGCGTTACTATATTTCCAATACGGATAGTGGCTTTAAAGCCTTGTTGTTTCAACAGTCTTACGATACCTTTCGGGTAAACATATCCATTTCTCATTTTATATGGAATTACCTTGTAAATGTCTTCACCATTCGCTTGAATTCCATAATGTCTCATAAGATATGCAATTGAATATGCAGAACATTCAAATTTTTTTTGAATATCAATCCGATTTTTTTGCGTGATTAGATATGTTGTTGGATAATTCTTTTTTGAAAACATTGGAATTGGTAATCCCATAAGGATACAATTTATCAAAGTTGCTATTACCAACCAAATTATGATGAAACTAATAATCCAGCGTATCACGATCATATTTACCTCTCAAATTTTAATAGGGGTTACTCATGCAAAGATTGGCTTTTGTTTTATAGCAAGTAACCGGATCACATCATTTAATTCTTCACCGTTAAGGACACGATAATGAATCCAACCGCCTTCACCGCAGGGATATCGGTTATTCCAATAGTCCTTTGTTTTTAGCAGACACTCAGGTAACACTTTCTCAAGTTTTTGAACTAAATTACCACCGATTTGCAGCTGAATTGTAATTGCATTTTTTTCAAAAAAGACATAACATAAATGCTTGGTTTTATGTGAGTACTTATATCCCCAACCATAATTGTTGCCAAATGGAAACTTTAAATCACGTTTTAAATCATAGCGCTGCTTCATAGTTTCATCAAAAGTATTAAGTAGCAAAAAAGAACTTTCACCTATATATTCATAGATTTCTGTAATAGATGGTTCCTTCGATTTATTTAGCATCCTTTCATACATGTTTGTTCCTCATAATCTGATAAATTCTATTGTATTTTATCCAATTATATATTTCTTAAAATAGAAAGTCAATATCTGCCAACAAATATGCATTATATCTCGATTATGCAGGATATTGAAACAACGAGAGATTATATCTAATAATCATTATATGATATGCCCGACAAATGAAGCAAAAAAAGAAGTAGTTTTTCCCTTTTTGTCGTTTGCACCTTGAAAATTTAACATAACACTGGTTTTTAGCCTGTATTGTAGGGTATTTTCTATGCTTTCCTAAGCAATACCTACGCTGTTACCACTTTTTGGGTGACTTTATCAAGGCCTCTCAAATATCTGAACAGCTTGTTAGTGTTCAGTGCGGCTATTTTAAAACCATAAAACAGTTTGCTGGGGAGTTTTCCTCTAACAGGTATTTTATCCACATGGTATTTCCTTCGCAGAATGGACGGTATGGTTTCTACACCATTACGGAACCTTGCGTATTTCTTAAATTCCTCCGTTCCCATGTAGCGTTGCTGTTTTGCCCGGTTTACTGTTTTATATGACAGATCAATCCGCGCAATCGTTTTGAATATTTTGGGCTTGCATTGTTCCTTGTATGGGCAGTTTACACATTGTTCTTTTTGAAATGAAATACGGCATTTTCCATCTGTTGTATTATAGTTGCAGGTTTTTGGTTCATTTCCATTAGCACAGTGCAGTAACTTCTTTCCATCCTCGCTGAACTCAAAATCAGCCCAGATATCTTTGGAAGCCCGACCTTTTAGGTCGGTGGTAATCAGTTGGATATTTTTTTCCTTTGCGGCTTCCAGGTTTTCATTTCCACTAAAACCTCCATCTGTTACCAGAATGGTTGGTTCTGGTTGTGGTTCCGTGCTGGCGATATATTCCTTTATAAACTGGCTGTCACTATGGATATTTTGTTCATACTGGTATTCACTAATTACAGAACCGTTTTCGCCGGTATCTTCTACGACGTTAGCGATGTACCCGCGGTTCTCCTTACCTGCCTTTTTACAATACGTCGCATCGGGATCGGATGGATTTTGGAGAATAGCAGACCCCATGCTGCCATCCTCTTTTTCTTTCAACTGGTATTGCCCCTCTTTTAAGGTGATGGTTTGCTCCCTGATCATACGAAGCAGTAGCTGATACTCAGTATCCTCATCATAATGGCTACCACAGAATTGGATGAGGGTGGCAGCATCTTTAAGGACTGTTTCGATTTTTGACTCTGTTTCCTCACTGCGATTATGATAAAGCACACGGTTGTGATCATCCGCATCGCAGTAGTGTTTCAGTGATTCTGGCAGCTGGTTTTCTTCTTTCTCGTTTACCAATGCCGCTAGGTTGGCAACACAGGTATAGATTAATTCCAACCGACTCATCTTTTTGATGTTAGAAGCGATCATCATAGAATCCATACGTTTCATATTGGGGCGGATATTCATAACGGAGGCTATCTCTTTTGAAAGGCTGATAATACATTCATGGATTAGATCGTGGCCGGTCTGTTCTTCATAAGAAATGCATCGTGCACGGAACCTTCCAAGGCTCCGGTCATTTAATGGTTGCTCAGCAAAGCTGGTTGTATGAAGAGCATACTGGAAACGTACATCAAACATCAATGCGTCAACAACCTCCTCATCTGTCAAACCAAGCATTTCTTTTAATATCAGGCTGCCAATCAGGACATTGATTGCAGTATTTGTTCTGGAAGGTCTGTCACTATATAAAACGGAAAAAGGCTTCTCATTAATAGCTGGAAAAATGATTTCAGCGAAGTCCTTGGCCCAAGATTTATCTAAATTCCTTTTTTCACGATCTGTCAGATGATATAAGGAGTCGTCAAAACTTAATTGCTGTACATTGTTCATTGCAAAAGACATGTCTGCACCTCATTCGTATTTGATAGTCTCATTATAGCATATTTTACTGGTGTTATGTTGAATTTTCAAGGTTCAGTGACCGACCATTTGTCGGGCTAATCATAACATGGTATACATGGTGGGTGTGAACAGTAACCTATATACGGCAAGTTTAAATGGAGATTTTATTAATTAATCTGTTATAACGATAGGTTTCTTATGATGTGGATAATCTCTTTTCATTTTCTACGGCAAAATATTCCGGATACTTCTCCATAATCTCATTTTGGTCTAATTTATATCTGGAAAGATGCTTCACAATCAACCCGGCCGCCATTTCCTTATCTCCTGCTTTTATTGCATTAATGATCGCTTTGTGATCCGCTACGATTTTAATATCTTTTACGGAGTATAGACTTAAGGTACGGATCCGGTCAAAATGCCCCAGCATACCATTCATAAGATTATAGATTCGTTCCTTATTACACATGACAAATAGAGCCCTGTGGAAATCATTATCCAGTTCTATCATTTTCTGAGGTGACCGGTTATCCAGGTAAAACTCCTGAAGCTTAATGTTTTTCTCCAGCTCCAGCAGATCCTCCTCTGTGATGCAATCACACAGTTCTTCGACCACTGCCTTTTCCAGCACCTTACGCAGGAATACCGTTTCCTCAACAACATCAAAATCAATATGCGATATGATACTGCCTCTCTGTGGATACACCTCAATCAGATTGATCTTCTGAAGCTCCTGAAGTGCCTCTCGGACAGGGGTTCTGCTAACTCCAAGCTCCTTTGCCAGTTCATTCTCGCTGACAGCACTTCCGGGTTTTAATTTTAAAGATATGATATCTTCACGTATCTGCCGTAACGCATATTCCCTAGCACTTTCTTTGACTGTTCGACTATAAATGTCCATTCTATATCCTCTCATTATCCTCAGGATTACTTCTTGCAGCTATGCATTTTTTTCAACAGCTTCCCATAATCCTAACAGGTAGGCTGCACCCAATGCTCTGTCATATAGACCATATCCCGGTCTTGCTTTTTCTCCCCAGATCATGCGGCCATGATCCGGCCTGATATATCCGTTAAATCCATTCTCTTTCAATGCCTTAACTATTTCATACATGTCTAAATCACCGCATTTGCTTAAATGCGCCGACTCTGTAAATAACTTCTCACTTGTATGTTTTACGTTACGGATATGTGCAAAATGTACACGTCCTTGCGTTGCA
>JAQWBH010000419.1 GCA_028707405.1 Parabacteroides sp.
CGCCTTCGATATGGAATTCCTCAATCAGTATCCTGTCTACCTGCGCCACCATCCAGTGAACAATCTGGTAAGGGGTATAAAAAACACCGAGCTTTTTCCGTAAGATTGGATCATAAAATGAAAGAAATTCTTCGTAGAAATGGATGATTGTATCCTTTGATTCATCTTTATCAAGCAATGTTTTTATATCACAAATCTTATATAGGTTACACAGTTTATCTATTACTGATTCAAGTGTGTTATGGCGTGCCCTTGCTGTCACGATATGGGTAAAAAACATTTGAAGTAACGAAGATTCGTCGTGCAAATTACCGATCGCCTCAAACCTATTGAATGTATCTGGTGTTGGATCATTATATCTGGCAATAAAGAGGCCGTAAACAATCGTCTGAGCATACATATCGGCGAAATCATATGTATTAAGAAAAGGTTGCTGATCAGTCTTTATTTTGTTAAACAGGGAATAAATCTCAGTAAACAGTGGCTGACGGTTTTGTGTTTCGTTTATAAGAGGCTGTCTGTTTCCGTTGTCTTTTAAGATACTGATAATAATATTGGGTATCCGAATTTAGTGGTTGAAAACCTCTCTGTCTATTAATGCGTTATCAAAGGTCTACAACGAAATAAATGGTTGAAAATACTAAATGTTGTGCAGGGTATACATCGCAATTACTGGTTGAAATCAAATAAAGCATATCCATGTGACGGTGGCCTTCTAGGTTAATGTTAAAACAAATATTCAGCTATCAATCTATCAGCGATAGCTGATTTTTCTAAACATTAAGTAAGAAATTCTTCCAAAACGAACTTTTTATCATCATCAGATAGTTTTCAAAAGCACTAGCAAAATCTGTTAATCACAAAATAGCTAGTTATGTATTATTTGTTGATAAAATCCTTTTCTTGTTGTAAACTGTCAATATGAGGGATTTGGTAAAATTTCGGTAATAAAGGAGGTCTTCTTATGAAAAGAAGCAAATGTCTATTGATTTCTGCCATCTTAGGAACACTGTATCTGATCTACATCATCAATTACTTTATTAATGGTGTTGCCTCAACGTCCGGAGCCGAACAAGTTGGTGCCGGAATTGCTACGGCCCTTGTTGCGCCGCATATGTTTCTCTTAGCTATTGCTGTTTTGTTCAACTGGATTGGCTGGGCAGCAAAAATGAGATGGGCAGCACTCACCGGAGGCATTCTATATTGCGTTAGCGGGTTTCTGTTCTTGCTCTATGTGGTCTTTGAAATCCCTTCAATCATCTTAAGCTTTGTTGGCTTCGCCAAGATGAAAAAAGCGAATGTTATAGTTCAATCAGTGGATTCTCAAGAATAGTAGTTCTCCATCCCGGCTGCCCCAGCATTACACTGGGGCAGCCCTAAATTAAGTGCTGTGCCTTGGTTGGTGAAAATGGTATTCCACATACTGGGAGTCTATTATAATTGGCCTGCTTTACACGAAACTTTGAACCTAATTAAGAATGGTTTAAACGTCATCTTATTCGCTTGTCTCATTGCAAATTAAATGTTTTTGTCAGAATAGGATCATTTCCAAACGATATAAACTTAGCGACTTCAATCTCTACAGGGCTGTCACTTGCAAGAACAAATGCAGATTGAACGACCAGAGATACGCCGGGTTTTATCTTCTTTTGTGCCAGCCCAGCATCATATACGGATGCATTCATTATCATAGCGATATCAAGTTCCACACCGTCTTGATAGGCGGTGACATTTGTTGAAGATAGGAACATTTCAGCATCTTCGCTGTTGTTTGTAAACTCAAAATTAACAACAATAGCCGGCGTACCATTATAATCCTTTGTAAAGCTAGCATCCAAAATCTTAACGTGATAATCACCAATATCGCCCTCACCCGATGAGGCTAATTCCGATTGCGTGTATTCCTTTATAACAAGACTGTCCATAATCTGTTTTAAGTTTATAGTAAAGAATTGTGAATCGCTAGTTTCAGGGGAAATAGCTGATAGCATATATGCACTGTCACCATATATGAAATAAAATCCGCTTGTAAAGATGTTCCCGGAATCATCTGGTTTTATTTCAAACTGTTGAACTGGAATTCCATTTATGTCTGTTCGTGCGAGAGGATTGAAACCACTGCCGTCCGACTTCCAGTCACCCGCCAAAAGATCCAAATTTTCATTAAGAATATCCGTATCAACTATCGGAGACGTATCTAATGGTAGTATGGATATCTGAAAAAAACCATCATCTTCTGATTCGTATGGGAGATATCTCCATGTATCAGCATTACCTGTTTTGTTCCAAGCTGAAGAAATATGATAGCTTATGCGTCCCATTGTTTCCTCTTTATCAAGTAGTGATGCCTGTGTTTCTGTTTGCACTGCCTCGCTCGGCGTGCTGTTGCCACCGCCAGTGAGGGCGTTTATAATTTCGGTTTCAAGCTTCGTTTGTTGGGATGCTTTTAGCCTGTTTGAGGTGCGAATTACAAGCGTTCCCAACACTTTGTGCGAACCACTTGAAACAGCAGTACCATCAAATGTTGCCAAATATTCGTTGCGTTTTTCCGCATCAGATTTATTCGCATAAACCTCAATGCTGCCGCCGCCATCAGTTCCAGCCGTTATTGCGCTTTCATCAGTTTCATCGGTTACGAGCGATGACTTAAAAAACAAACTACCGGTATATCCACCTTGTTTACCAAGTTGTTCATTTGGATCGTTGTCTTCGGTCACTATTTCGATTAATGTAATGCTTTCAATGTCAGAAATGGCTTCCTTAACACTCTCAATTGAAGGATTGTTTGTTAGGTCATTCTTTGAGGATGAGTTACCGCAAGCGGTCAACAGCGAAAGTGCCAGTACAAATGCCAATATAAAGGCTAGGGTACATTTTTTCATTATCTTTCCTCCCATAAGCTACATTAATTAAATTATTTTTTATTAACCTTTACTTGCTATTGTATAGAAGAATGGTAATATTTACAATAACTTTACAGTCTTTCGTCAGCAAAGGTGAAAACAAAGAAGAACACCAACATCTGTTTTGTTTGTTACTCGCTTATTATTCTTCCGTGTCAGGAAAAGGTTCGTAATCATCTTCGTCGTAAATATCGTCTTCTTCCTTTGTGCTATCAAAGCGAAAGACAGGTTCATACTCATCAATCAGAGGACCAATAGCGAGGCCATTTTTAAGAATACTATTAAGATTCGCTTTTCGGTATAGAGTTCGCCCACGTAATACTTCAAACGAATAACCACGTCCTCTGATATTGCTCTCTCTTATAAGGCGATTGGTACACTCAGTATAACCATTGGAAATTGCAATAGGGCAATCCCAATACTGGAATATTTGCTCATTGAAATTGTGGACGGTCTGCGCCAGTTCCCTGAACTTGTCATAGATATTATCGACAGGGATGGAATCTTTCCAGTCCAGAAACGACTGAATTGCATTATCCTTTGAAATTGGATTCTTGTCGTAAATGTCGAAAAAGTCCTCCTTTAAGTCAAACGCTATGGCAAGGGGCTCGTGTTTTTCCGACATTCGAACTAGTCGAATTTTTTCTGCTTCTTCTGGCGTAAGATTTTTCCGTCTTGTTTTTAACGTATACGCCATTCCTCTCTTCGTTTGGATACGTTCACGTTTGTCCATTGATTCTTGGACTATACGGCGAACAGCATCCACTGCTTCATTAGCCTTCATTACTACATGGAAGTGGTCGATAGTCCACCGAGCGTTTGGCATTGCATCACGTATACTTCTTTCGAAAGGTCTATACATATCGGAACAAACCCAAAGCACTTTATCACGGTCAGGAAGATTCTTAAAGTATTCTGTTAATGATTTTTGATTTCTCCCCTGTAACATATCAAACAAAGTTCTATGCTCCAGATCTGTAATGACAGTAATTTCGCCAAGCTTTTTAATTTTTATTTCGTCGATACCAAGGAATGCTGGTGTTTTAAAACGCATTTTATTGTTATATTCAGTCATGAAATCAACAAATACATTCTTAACTGTATTAGCAGTAAGCATATAGTCGTTAGTTACATCATCAAAGGTGTTACGCAAGGACTTCTGAGTTATATCCAAAAAGGCACGATTTGTTAGTTTGCGTTTTTCGTCGATGCT
>JAQWBH010000420.1 GCA_028707405.1 Parabacteroides sp.
ATCATGGGAAATAGTTCATCACTTTTTGCCGGATTCTGGATTCCGTTTTGAGCTGTATAAGTAAACAACAGAACGCCCAGCATTAAGAACATTGCAATGACAACCGATTGCAGCAGAATGCTGGTTATCATGTTTTTCTGGGATTCTTTGATATTTTTGCAACTCAAATTACGCTGCATCATATCCTGGTCAAGTCCGTTCATGGCAATCATTGTGAATATTCCGGCTAGAAACTGCTTGAAGAAATATTGTTTGGAGTTGATATCATCAAAGAAAAATACGCGAGAAAGTTTACTTCGATAGATAGTGGAGCATATGCCGCTAAAATCGAGGTTTAAACCGCTGGCTATATAATAAATGCAGAGGGCTACGGCGGTAATAAGACATAATGTCTTTAATGAATCGGTCCAAATAAGTGATTTAACACCACTTTGAAAAGTATAAAGCCATACAACGATGATCGAGATCGCAACATTTACTCCGAAAGAAATATGCAGAGGGGTGAATACTAGCATTTGCAGTATTAGGCATACAAGGAAAAGTCTTACTGCGGCTCCTGACATTTTTGAGATAAAGAAAAACCAGGCTCCTGTTTTGTGTGAACTTGTTCCGAATCGATTTTCCAGATATCCGTATATTGAAACCAGGTTCATTCGATAATATAATGGAGTGAGCACATATGCAATAATGAGCTGACCCACTATAAAACCCAATACCATTTGCAGGTATGCAAAATTATTGACACCTACCATACCCGGTACTGATACAAATGTGACACCCGACAAACTTGCACCAATCATAGCAAATGCTACAATGTACCAGGGTGATTTTCTGTTGCCGATGAAGAAACCTTGATTATCCGACTTTCTGCCGGTTATGTATGATACTGTGAAAAGCATCAGAAAATAACACAAAATAGTGACAAGCACTAATAGTGGACTCATATTTGAATATTATTTTACGTTTATTGTTCTATCCTTGTTTTTGTTTGATAATTGAAAATCAATCTCCGGATTACGTATCATGCTCATGATTTATTGTGGAGATTTTTGTTAAGAATGACTGTTGAAGGCATTCTTTGTAATGCCTCCTTGTTGTTTTCGGATACATAATTCCATGTATCATATCCAATCAGCATAAAGTTATGATTGCTTAAAAGCTCACCGGTGAGTCTGTTTCCGTCTATCCATGTTGTATCAGATCCGGATTCAATGAACGACAGGATTGTTTTTGCCATTTGTTCATTTTCATTTGCATTTGGCGAATGGAGCATCAGAATGTGAAGCGCTCCATTGGTCGATTTTATCAGGATACGCGCATAATGTAATATGAAGAGATCTTTTTCGCAACCTATTACAGCAATAACTTCCGAAGCGCGCACAAAATTTCTGTTGATAAATATTCCTACATCACAATGGCTATTATTAATGAATATCTTCGTTTTATCCTTTAATAAAGAGTTTGGCGAAAACCACCTTTCGTGTGAGCTGAAATGCCGGAAGTATTTGGTGACTGCTTTGTCACCAGGTTCGTCGCTCATGGAAAGGGCTGCGCCTACGAGCAGGAAGTCGAATCCTTCTCGGTTTACGATGTTACAGATGTCCTGACCGGCATTGTCAGATATCTCGTAGCGTGTATGAATCAGTAATCCTAATTTTTTTGCACCATAAAGAATGGGCCCGAAACTGACTTCTTCAAATTTATCGGTGCGCATCGGGTTTACATCAGAACCTACTGTAAGGTGTAATGCTGTAAGTTCCATATTTTTAGGGCTTTGCGAAAACATTTGATGTGCCACATCAAGCATGATTTGTCCGTTACCGGCACGTCCGAACGAAAGCAACACTTTGAAGGTATCATTTGAAGACATTGCTCTGCTTTGATTTTTGCGCTTTCTTTCGCGCAGCCGATAACAAAAACTGATAAATGAAACCAGAGGTGTGGTCATAAATGTAGTCACCAGTGTCATCAGCACAAGCATTACAAAGATGCTGGGCGGAAGAATTTTCATTTCGCTTCCGATATTAAGTATAACCAGTTCCATCAATCCGCGTGTGTTGAGTAATGCTCCGATATACAGACTGTCGTGCCAGCTTTCTCCGGTGATACGTGCGGAAATCATTGCGCCTCCGAACTTTCCTGCAATAGCTACGAGGATGAAGATGATGCACATGCCCCACATGGCAGGCGTATTCAGTAAGCCTATTTCAGTGCGAAGACCGGTGGATACAAAAAACAGTGGAAGGAATAAGGCTAAAGCTACATCTTCTACTTTTTCAGTCATGATCTTCCGGAATTTAATATTTTTGGGCATGACTACACCTGCAAAGAATGCACCGAACAATACATGAAGGCCTATAATCTCTGTCAGATAGGCTGAAACTATAAGTAATAAGAACATCATTGCGACCATCGTTTTGTCTATGACTTCCTTGTTGTGGTAGATATGTCCTACCATTTCAAGGAACGGGCGAACGGCAAAAAGCATAATCAGGATGTATGCGATTGAAACCAGGATATAAAAAAAGGAACTGAGAATTCCGCCGGCTTGTGTTATTGAGATAACAACAGCCAGTAAACACCATGCTGTAATATCATTGTTGGCTGCACTCGACAAGGAGATGATGCCTAAGTGCGTTTTGGTGAGACCTCTTTCTTGAATAATGCGTGCCAGAACAGGAAAGGCTGTGATGCTCAAGGCAATGCCTATGAATAGGGCAAAAGATAAAAATGGTGTTTCTTTATTGGCATATTGGTCGTATACAAAATAGGCTGTTGTCATACCGCAGATGAAAGGGATAATTATGCTGGCGTGACTGATGACGATTGTTTCATTCAGTTTCTTTTTCACTTCGCCTATATCCAGTTCCATGCCTATGGCGTACATGAACAGAATCAGACCGAATTCACTTAGTATCGAGATATTCCCTAACGATTCTGGTGGAAACAGGAATGTAGATATCTCGGGCGAAATGTTTCCTAATACGGATGGGCCAAGTATGATTCCGGCCATAATTTCACCTACAACTGTCGGCTGACCCAGCTTTCTGAAGAACCATCCGAACAGGCGGCATACTAAAAGGATCGTAATTATTTGAAGCAGAAGAATTCCAATGGATGAACGGACATGTGTCATGACAGAAGCAATAAAAACACCAAACCCATTTTCCAAATCAATCGGTGCTTCTTTAACAGTCTTTACTGCGAAGTCAATTTCTTTATATTCTCCTTCTTTGGTAATGAAATACACTAAGAAACCAAAGATCAAGACCATCAGCAGATAGAATGTTATGTTTTTTGTTCCTTTTTTCATTGCATCACAACCAATTCGCTACAAAGATAGCTAAATAAAATGAATAAATTCATTTGTTAGGCTCTTAACTTGCATTATCTTTGCGTCCAAATTTGAATACAACAGATATGAGTCAAGTGGAAAAAAATTTGATGGCCGGCGAACAGGTTGTTTATAAGGCTAAAGTTCATTGGTGCGTTTACTCAAAAGCTATAATTGCATTGGTCATTGGATTGGTAATTATTGCTTTGGGCATGAGTTTCGGAGATAAATTGCGTGAATATACAGTTATCTTTGGTGTGGTTGTTTTGGCCTTTTCGGCTATTCTTTTTTTGGGCGACTATACACAAGTAAAATCTTGCGAATATGTGGTAACAAACAAACGTTTAATCTTAAAAAAAGGCGTTTTGAAATTGGATGTCATCGAACTGATGTTGACAAAGGTCGATTCTGTTCGGGTAAGTCAGACCGTTGCCGGCAGAATGTTCGATTATGGAACCATTACTGTTTCAACAAGAGATGCTTCAAATGATTTCCCGTTAATAAAAGAGCCGTATGCATTTAGAAACGCTATTGGCGAACAAGTTGATAATCTGAATAAGAACATGAATCAAGTAACAAACTCATGATCAATTTATATGTTCAAAAACATATATAATAATTTGCGTAGAATTAATATGAGTCGTTACTTTACAACCTATTATAGGTTAACGTATAGTTTTAATAAAAGATTTTTAAGTTGTGATTTAAGAAAGGCCTGTGCGTGAGCTCAGGCCTTTTTGTGTGTTCACCTTATGTTCTTAGTTGATAATTAAATCGTGTGA
>JAQWBH010000421.1 GCA_028707405.1 Parabacteroides sp.
TGGTCTTCACGCTCCACTCTGACTGAGCCTGCAAACCCGTCAGGGTTAGAAATGCGAACAAACAGATTATCATTACTTTTCTCATAAGAAACAAGTTTTAAGAATTTAGTGTTCTCTTTAATTGATTTTTATTATAAGCATCTTAATGATTTTCATTTCACAATTTTACTTATGGTCAAAAAAATGATTTTGAAATATTCTTTTATTGTGCAGTTTTCAATGTACTTCATGTTATATTTTATTTTCTCAGGCATAATCTGCTCAATGTAAACTTTCTCAGGGTTATCTGCTCTGCCCAGTATTTCATTTTCATCGATGTATTCTATAGATGCGTAATCGGTGATGCCGGGTTTCACGGATAAAACCTTTCGCTGAGTTTCGTTATACAAATTCACATACTTGCGCACTTCAGGTCTTGGTCCCACGATGCTCATGTCTCCAATTAAAACGTTTAACAGCTGAGGGAGTTCATCCAATTTATATTTTCGTATAAAATAGCCTGACTGAGTAACTCTGGGATCGCGTCCTCCCACGGTAATCAATCCTTTTTTGTCGGCATCTGTCACCATTGAACGAAACTTCAACAACTTAAAATCCTTATTGTTCCTTCCAACACGTGATTGCCTGTAAAAAACTGGACCACTTGAATCCAACTTAATCCAAATGGCCACGATCAAAAAAAGGGGCGAAAGAATAATCAACCCCAATACTGTAAAGAAGAAATCGAAAAAACGTATCATCTATTTCACTTTTTCGTATGCTTCTTGCACCGCCTCTATCACATAGTTTACCTGTTCATCGGTCAGCTGTGGATAAATGGGAAGCGATATCTCGCTTTTATAATTCTCATACGCCTGCGGATAGTTATTTATATCATATCCCATCTCTTTGAAAAAGGTGAGCATCGGCATCGGAATAAAATGAACATTTACCGCAACCTCTTTTTTAGCAATATCTTCTATCATTGCATCACGTTGTTCATCCGTAAAGGATTTAATTCTCAACGCATAGATATGATAAGATGTCTCTCTTCCATTCATTTTTTGTGGGGGAGTGATTGCCCAGTCGGTCTTTGAAAATTCATTGTTGTACAATTCAAAGACCCGTTTTCTTTCTTGTAAGAGATCATCATATTGTCTGATCTGGGCAAGACCAATTGCAGCGTTCACATCTGCCATATTTATCTTCATCCCGAACCCGACAATATCATATCGCCATCCACCCGCTTTGCTTTTTGAAAAAGCATCTTTGGTCTGGCAATTTAGGCTCATCTGCCTTAGCTCCTTATACAATGCTTCATTGTCAAAAGGAGCTGGTAGATTCAAACAGATTGCACCACCCTCAGCCGTCGTAATGTTCTTTACCGCATGTAAGGAAAAGATAGCAATATCCGTCTCACTACCCGTACGAATTCCTGATTGATACCAGGCACCTAATGAGTGAGCCGCATCATTCAACACAAGAATACGACTCATGTTTCTCTGGTTCTCTGTTTCCGCCTGATAAAGGCTCTTGATTGCAGGTTCATTTACCAGTTTCATAATGGCATCATAATCACATGGAAACCCTGCGATATCCACCGGAATGATTGCTTTTGTCTTTGGTGTAATTGACTTACGTATTGCATCTACCGATATGTTGAAATCAGTTCCCGAATCCGCCATCACCGGCTTGGCACCCGCGTGCAAAACAGCTAAAGCAGTTGCACTATACGTATAAGCCGGCACGATCACTTCATCACCCTCCTTTACACCCAACCAACGCAACATCATAATAGCCCCCGATGTCCAGGAGTTCACGCAAAGTACCTGCTCAGCACCCGAAAAAGCTTTAATTTCTTCTTCTAGGGCCTTTACTTTTGGTCCGGTAGTGATCCAACCCGACCGTAAGGAATCAACTACTTCATCAATCACAGCATCATCCACATAAGGTGGTGAAAAGGGAATTTTCATTGTTGTATCTTTTTAATCAATCTGTACATTCTTCTGTCGGGATATGCCACAAAATCATACATAGTTTCGTATCCAAGTCCCTTGTAAAAGTTCAAAGTCTTTTCATTGTCATAGAAATCAGTCGTCAATGACAATTGAGACACATTCTTGTCATTTAGAGATTCTTCCAGTGCCATCAAAAGTTTCTTCCCAACACCTTTACCCTGTGCAGATGGTGAAACGCCTATAGACAATAATTCAGCATAACGACCATCATCACTTACTGAAGGATCTGATTTTGTAAAGTTCTTCAGCAAACGTAATAAAGCTTTGGGTCTTGTGAATAAGAGAAAAAAACCAATCTTTGCAAATGAGAAAAAATTACTTTTAACCAGGTATTTATTAAAGCCTTCCGACAAAGTCGTAGCGGCACAAAAACCAAGTAGTTTCTTGTCTTCAAAACAACCAAGTAAAACACCACGATCGTTCTCTCTTACTGAATCATAGTATGTTGATAGAAAATCACTTCCCAGTTCAGAGAGAAAAAATCCATCAAAGGCTTCCTGGTGAAGTTTGGTAATATTTTCAATCAGATCATTCGATATTGATTTAACTTCAAGTGTCATATCCCGGTGATTATATTGACAATCTGCTTCAAATTGTAGCTCTTTGAAAAATTGCTCATTGCATATGAAAATCCATTCTCTCCCATTTCAATGAGTTTATTTTTATCAAAATATCGAATTTCTCTCATTGCACCAACCAAATAATCTTCGTTTTCAGGTTCTATGACAATACCGCAATTTGCCGCTACAATTGCATTGGCTGTATCGCTTTTTAAGTCCAAGCTTCCAATGATTGGTTTGGCCGAAAGCATATAAGCCGGTAGTTTTGAAGGGATCGAACTCATGGCCCCTCCTTTTTTGACAGGAAGAAGCATCACATCAGCCTGTGCTTGAATTTCGGGCACTTTGCCATCGGGGACAGGAATAAAGACCACATTGTCCAGACCCAAATCTCGCGCAAGTTCCTTACAGGCATCAGTTCTTGAACCACTGCCGGCAATAATCAACTGACTGTTCTCTATTGCAGCTTTTGCAAAGGACTTAATCAAAAAGTCGACGCCGGCTACAGGCCCATTATTACCAAGATACATAAAAGAGAACCCCTCTTTTGTATGATCATGGACAGATGCATTTTTTTTGTATTCTATAAAAGATTCTTCATCCTGCCAGTTAGAAACAATTTGAAATTTGGAAGCAGGTAATTTTCTTGTTTGAGACAAATGCATCTTCATATTTTCAGAAATGCATATAATTATATTCGCATTCTTGAGAATATATCTGTCCATCGGTTGAAATGTTTTTTGTAACAACGAACCTCCAATTTTGAGTTTGTTAGAAATCGACTCAGGATAGATATCCTGTACATGAACAATCGTAGGAATATTGTATTTCTTAGCTGTTTTAATAATTAAATATTGAGAAAATAATGGCCAGGAATTTATATAAATCGTATCAATACTATGACGATTGTACTTAATATAATTCGAACATTTTTTCCCAAAACTATATGATTCTCTCATTCGTCCAAGAATATCAGATTCTGGGCTGGTGAAAGAATCCATTATTTCATGCTTGAATTCTGGTTTTATTTCCGACGATATAAAATTAAAGTTTAAAGGCCTTGTTGGCTTTGGTGAGATTACAGATACCTGATTTCCATTTTCCGTCAGTTTATTAGCAAGATCATATGACAGTTTAGCTGATACAACGGGTTCTGGGGGAAAGACGCAAGAAACAATTAAAATGTTCATTATCAAGTTTATATATTAGACAATATTCCATAAGATATGGAATAAAAACAGGGGCGAAAATAATTTTTCTACGACCTCGAAACCTGGAAACCTTTGTGGGAGAGTTGCATCTCCACAAAACGAGCTTTGTCGTTCGGGCGGTTCTCCTCTAAAATCTTCCTGATCCGCAATGCAGCTTCCGGATCTTTGGCAACCATATAGAGATAGCCTCCACCTCCCGCACCGGGAAGCTTGTACCCAAGGGTATAATCTTTGACCAGATCAATGATCTGTGCCACTCCCGGGGGATTGGTCCCTCTGTCCAGTGCATTGTTCTGCTGCCAGCTCTTCAGCACCAGTTTTCCGTACCGTTCAAAATTGCCCCG
>JAQWBH010000422.1 GCA_028707405.1 Parabacteroides sp.
ATGACATTCCGTCTGCTGACGGCAATTTGGATGAAATAAACCGACCCAGCAGAACGAGTCTCAAAAACGCTTATGACGACAACCTGCTATTCGTATTCAAAACCTGCCATAACCATATCTATGTGAATGACGGTCTTCAAAAGCAACCAGCTTTCTTTGAGCTACTCAAGGTTATCTTCTGCAAGATCGAGGATGAGCGTCATATTCCAAATCCTCTGGAATTCTATACCACTTCAGAGGAGCGCTCCAATCCGGACGGCCAGCTTACCGTACAGAAGCGAATCGGGAAAATATTTGAGCGGGTGAAAAAGCGTCATGGTAAAATTTTTGATGCTAACGATGAAATCAAGCTCAGTCCTCGCAGCCTCGCCTATATCGTCAGTGAACTGCAACCTTATAGCCTGCTAAATACGAAAATTGATATCAAAGGCAAAGCCTATGAGGAAATAGTAGGGGCCAACCTTCGGGGTGATCGCGGTGAGTTCTTTACTCCACGCAATGTAATGAAGATGGTCGTCGAAATGATTAATCCGCAGATTGACGAGAAAGTGCTGGACAGCTCCTGCGGCACCGGCGGTTTTCTTGTAACGGCGATGACTCATGTTATCGACCAGCTTGAAAAGCAGTTTTCCGATGCGCTTGGTATTAAACGCGCTGATTGGGATTCTGATACAGTACGAACATTTCAGGATAAGATTTCCGAAATGGCGTCGTCCAATTACTTCGGATTTGATATAAACCCGGATTTGGTCAAGGCCACCAAAATGAACATGGTTATGAACAATGACGGCAGCGGTAATATTCTGCAAACAAACTCGCTCCTGCCTCCTCACGAATGGTCGGATGAATTCCGTACCAGACTGGCAGAAGCTCTCCATATCAATAAGAATACATTGCGCAACCATAACTCCATTGGCTATTTCGATGTGATTGTTACAAACCCGCCGTTCGGCAGCAAAATCCCAATCAAAGACAAGAGCATTCTTGAGCAGTTCGCGCTGGCACACATTTGGGAGTGCGAAAAGAAAACCGGTGTGTGGAAAATGACCGACCGGCTTCAATCCTCTGTTCCTCCGGAAATCCTGTTCATTGAGCGTTGTACACAATTTCTGGTGCCGGGTGGAAGATTGGGAATCGTATTGCCGGATTCAATTCTTGGTTCTCCCGGCTTAGGATATATCCGTGAGTGGCTGATACAGAATCACCGCATTGTAGCCAGTATTGACTTAAATGTTGATACATTTCAGCCTCGAAATGGGACACAGACTTCTGTCCTTATTCTTCAAAAAAAGACACAGGTACAGAAGGACGCGGAGGAAAAGAGCGGCAATATGGCCGATTACAACATCTTCATGGCGATGGTCGAAAGGGTTGGTCATGACAAGCGTGGGAATCCTCTGTTCAAGCGCGACAAGGAAGGTAACGAAATTCTTGTGCCTGATACCAATAGCGTCCTTGTCCTCGGTGAAACCGGTGAAGGACAGCGTACCGTTTCCCATGAGCAGAAGGTCAAAGTGGAGAACGACCAGACTCCGGATGTTCCCGGTATTTTTATCGAATGGAAAAAGCAGGAGGGATTGGGATGGTAAACTCAAACCTCGCCTATAAAGTTGAGTCCATATCAGTGCCGAACGTTGTTGTCAACGAAAGGCCGCTAAAATGGTGCTCCGTCTCACTTTCAGATGTTGTGTCCCGTGGAAAGCGGCTTGAGGCCAGCGTGTTTGATGTCGAAGCAAAACAAGCACGGAGTCTCATAGCTCATGGCAAATATCCCGCCACGAAAATTGGCGGAAACGATGGATTAACTACATCGTATGTTTGTGGTCGCTTCAAACGTATATGGGTAGAAAAATCAGATCTGCCTATATATCAGCCATCATCCATTGTAGACATTAAGCCAACACCAGATGGCTATATTTCCAAGCGTACAAAAACGAATATTGAAGCCTTAAAAGTTCATAAAGGTCAGGTTTTGATGACTTGTTCTGGCACAATTGGCAAAGTTTCTTATGTGTCAAAAACTCTTGATGAGAAAATATTTAGCCATGACCTTTTGCGAATCAACTGCACCAATGATGATGCCGGCTATATTTATACCTACCTAAAAAGTAAAATCGGCAATAAAATTCTGCTAACCAACAGTTATGGCGCGGTGATAACACATATTGAGCCTGAGCATCTTGCCACTGTACCCATTCCAGACGCACCACAAGAACTTAAGAAGAAGATCAATGATCTGATTGTCCGCTCTTTTGAACTACGTGATGAATCAAACGAGATGATTGACCAGGCCACCGCCCTGCTGATAGCGGAGCTTCATCTTCCAGATATCAGTGCTTTCAATGTGAATTTCTATAAGAAGGGCGCTCCAGTCAATACCTTCAGCGTAAAGCTGAGCGATATGGCAGGTCGTCTTGACGCCTCATATCATGTGCCGATTGTGGACGCCATCACAGCGCATTTGAAGAAATATGGGGAAGAAGTAACCACCATAGGGGACAAGCGTGTCAGCAAGAATATTATTCTTCCAGGAAGATTCAAACGTGTGTATGTGGATGAGGGATATGGTCGTGTGTTTATCGGAGGCAAGCAGTTGTATGAACTTGACCCGACTAATAAGAAATATCTCTCAAATGTGCACCATGGCGACAGAATAACAAAGCAACTGGAGCTACACGAAAACATGACGCTCATAACCTGCTCTGGCACAATTGGAAAAGTTGCGCTTGTCGGTAAGCACTGGGAAGGCTGGACAGCAAATCAGCATATTATCCGTGTCGTTCCTGCCAATAAAGACATAGCTGGTTATCTGAGTGTTTTCTTGGCTTCTGATTATGGGTTCCAGCTTATAACACGCTTTACTTATGGTTCCGTCGTCGACGAAATAGACGATAATCATGTAAGAGCCATCCCCATTCCGCTTTTGAAAAACCACAGCGTACAGCAGGAAATCAACGCCTTTGCTCTCGGTGCAAATGAAAAGCGCTATGAGGCATACCGGCTTGAGCAAGAGGCGTTGCGCGTAATGGACAAGGAGATCATTTACGCAAAGTAATACTGCATCGTTTTTACAGGTGAACAGCCATGATCCTTTACGTGACAAAAGAGACTTTTGAGCGCTTTAAATTGAAGCTGCCGGAGGAGATGTCCTCGCCGCCGATCAAGGCGTTGTCACAGTCTGTTATTGATCACCGTGCGTTCGCAAAACAGCCTTACTTGAAGTGAATAGACCAAAAAGAAAAAGTCAGCAAACCGGCATGGTTGCTGACTTTTTTGGTGGTGGACCTGAACGGGATCGAACCGTCGACCTCCGCGTTGCGAACGCGGCGCTCTCCCAGCTGAGCTACAAGCCCATATTTAGTTTTTTTAATTGGTGACAGGTTGCTGTTGCGGGCTGTAGTCCGTCGAGTGGTTTTATTTGCATCTCTCGACCTTACGGATGCGAACCGTACGCTCTCCCAGCTGAGCTACGCCCCCAAGTTGTGGAATCTGTTCAATTTCCGGATTTTACTTTGTGCAAGTTGTCAGGTGGTCAGGGCCCGCTTTGCGGATAGCTTGCTCTCCCAGCTGAGCTACGCCCCCAATTTTCTGTTTTCACGACTTGCGACTCTATTATTATAGCAGATTTTTTTTACTTGTAAAGCCCTAAAATTCCACTTGCGCCAGTAGAGAATTTAAAATCATGAACTTTGGATACCATGCAGGCCACAAAGAGTAGAACATAGTAACAAAACATAATTGAGGGCCCAATATCGGCTAGGCGAGCAGTTTTATAAACTTTTATAAATATATTCAAACGCATTTCGTTTGTCTTGACAATTTTTAAATCCAATTTGATTTGATTTTTTCATTGATAATTTACGCAAAATATAGTACAATATATTTTGCTCTGTTTCACGTTTCGGTGTGGAGCAAGGCCGCACTAGTCGGGGAGATAGCGGTGCCCTATACCCGCAATCCGCTACAGCGGGGATGAATTCCGGCCCCCGGACGTGTGATGTGTTGTCTGACCTGAATAAGCAGCGATGATAGGCCGGTCCTGCGCAACGTGGCTCCGTGAACCGTGTCAGGCGGG
>JAQWBH010000423.1 GCA_028707405.1 Parabacteroides sp.
ATAGATTCACTATTACAAAAAAGAATGAATCCAACGTATCTTGTGAGATTATTTAACGGGGATAAAGGACAACAAATACTTGCATTGAAAAATATTGAATCTTGGGATAAGTGGAGTAACAAAATAGAATCACAGGTTTTAAAACTGATTACTTCATCGGATCTGGATATTGCTGAAAAAGCACTTTCTTTAATCACAGCAAAGTATCTATCCGAAGAAGAGAGGCAACTCCGTTTCGTGGAATTAATTAAGCATGCAAGACCGGAGATAAAATATGAAATCCTTTACAAGCTGCAAACAGCGACCACTTTGCTCCCTGATACGTTGCTTTTACTACTTGACTTGTTTATTACAGGCGACATCAGACAAGGGGCTTTCAATCATCTGCTAAAAATCATCGAGATTCAAGCAACAGCGAATGAATCAATTAATAACAATAAAATAATACGTGAACGAGTCGAAAAACTAGCATCATACTCCGATCCGTACACTTCCAGTCTAGCTAAAAGCTTTACACGTAAAATGAAATGGTAGGTAATTATATTTTAATTGTCAAAACATGAAAAAATTGACTCTACTTATTGTATCCCTTCTTTTTTGCACATCATTTGCGGTGAGTGCTCAATTACAAAAGGAGAAAAGAACAATACTTTATCCCGATCAGGGTGAACAAAGACCTCTTCAAATAACCCCTGGAAAGTCATTTGAACAGGAAGTTTCTTTTGAGAACAATGATTATCCCGTAAGACGTATCCTGCGTGTAGTAGGAGGAGTGAAGCTACCGGGTAAATTTGCTTCTCGCGGAGAAGAATTTTTCCGGCAACAGGAATACCTGATAGATGAAAATTTAGATTCAATAAACACATATAAAGATCATTATTCCCTCTATTTCAAGGGAAGTAACAATAGTTTCGAACGCCACGCGTATAATCGTATCAGTGGTGTCAATTTTGATAAAAAGGGTGTCGATTTAAAGATCGCGTATAAACGTGAAAATCTGAAAGCCTTAGACGGAGGGGATTTTGGTATCGAGTTAGAGATATACAATAAAAAAGAGGGGAGGCATGCTGATGACATTTATGATAAGGCTGATTCAATCATCTTTATTCCAATCCCAGATGGAAGCGGGAACTTTAAACTGTTAGAGAAAAAGATTCAACTACCACCTAATGTAGCGACTATCTTAGTGCGCTTAGGAGGAACAAACTTCAGCGGCGAATGCTGGCTCGAGGCACCCATTTTTTATATTGACGGAAAGAAGGTGTTTGAATCCCCGTTCATTCAAAATGATAAAAGAAGTGATAATTACAATTACTGGGTGGGAGTAAATCTAGCTACCCGCAGTTGGCCAAAATGGAGGGTCGACTTCAATGAAGAAACAATATTCGAAGGCAATATATTTGATCGTGCTTCAAATGTTGCCGATTTCTATATACCTCTCCCAGAAAACATTGGGGGAAGGGGTAATCTTAAACTAACGCTGGAAAATGAACCGAGTCGAACCTCCTTTCCTTATGAACTACGGTCACTTCAACTACTGGAAGAAAGCGCACAAGATTTTGAAATTGTTTCTGTTCCTCGCTTTGTAACCGTAGGGGATACCACCGCCTTTCTTATTGAAACAAATAAGCCTGACGTATCTTTGACAGTTTCATCATTAAACCAAAATATAAACCTAATCGACAAACACGTTACATTAGCAAATCCGGGACTACACGCGATCCAATTTGCAGCGATTAATCCGGATGTCAAGATAACCATTGACTTCACAAACGGAATATTAGAAAAGAGAGGAAAAATCGAGCAGTTCATCTTAAAAGAAAAAGATAATATTTTCCTGACATCCGGCGATGAGATCTATATCGATAAAGAATTTGCTCCTTATAATCATTTTTTTAAATGGTATATGAGTGAACGTGTCGGAAATGGATATCATTTCAGGCCTTCCTATCAGTGGAGCGGCGTGAGGATTTCCGATGAGAATGTAATCAGCCATTATATCTCCCTATTGAATAAAATGCACGTTCCTTACGCGTGGCAAACCGAAGGACGCACATTAGCGGCCACAAAAATAAACCCCTCGACAGCGGCCCTGCGATCTCCCATGTTCTTAGGAAAACAAGCGCATGAAAACGATGGAGGTTATTACTATTGGCAACACTTCCATTACAATGGATTACACTCCGATATGGCAGCAAGGACAAGGCCATACGGAGGTATATTTGCAAAACACAGACCGATCTATACCGATCACGGGATTTTTATTCATTACGACCCCTACGGCGTGACAGATATGGCAGATGGAGCCAATAAATTGGTAGCGAACCTCAGTTATTCTCGTGGGGAGAGTACTCGCCACACAGGCCCTTCCACCATGTTTAGATACCTATATCAGGCTGGATATGATTGGCTTGGCGCAGAACAGATGTACGGTCCCGAGGATATTATCATATCAGCTTTGAGAGGCGCATCCAGGGCCTACAATAAGAAAGACTACGGATCGCTTCATGCCGTACAATGGGGATCCAAGCCGTTCACCGATCCAAAACATTCCCTACGTTTCTACTTATCTTTGGCAATTGCATATATGCACGGTTCTTCTCATATAAATACTGAGGAAGGTTTATGGACAGATGAATATTCTAATGATAGGTACACGAAATCTGGTAAAGAACATCTTTACGCGCAACATCAACTATTGAATTATATAGAGACACATTCCCGTCGTGGAGATCTGAATACAAAAATTGCTGTTATCCAAGGTAGAAATGATGCGTGGAAATCATTTGGACGCACTTCAATTTGGTCTCAAATAGGAGATAAGTGGAACTTTAACAAGGCCATGGAAAGTTTTGATCTCTTAAAAGTTTTTTATCCCGAAAACAACGTGAATTCTTGCAGCAAGGAAGGTTTATTCACCTCCACTCCTTATGGTCCTGTGGATATTTTGCCAATTGAAGCTTCCAACGAGGTAATGAAACAGTACAAGGCGTTGATCTTTTTAGGCTGGAACACTTTTGATAATGCCGACTTTATACGTCTCAAAAAATTTGTTGAGCGAGGCGGAACCTTACTTTTGGGTGCTGCTCACATGAACAGTGAATTGCAACCAGACCTTCCAATAAGATTTCCTGAAGATGATACTGTAATAAAAACATTACTCGGTGTTGACTATAAGTCCTATGAGGATAGAACCATGATTCCATTAGGTAATGGATATATCATTTACTACCCAGAAAAAGTCTATCCTGCTGACGATTTAATAAGGCAAGACTATATTGAGGAAATGAAAGATATTGCATCGAAAATCGTGTCCAAAGAATTTAAAAAAGCATGGGTCCAAAGCACTCCCAATATTAATTTCTCAGTGTGGGATACGGAGAGTATGAGGACATTATATCTTTTAAATGTAGACTGGGAAAGTGATAACATCTCCCATCCGGCAAACTTTGTAATAAATAATAAAGTGTTCGTCGTAGATACGGATAGATATAGCATTACAACTATCCGTTGCTTTGATAAAATAGCCGCAACTATGAGATCCAATACGTCAGATGTGCTGCATATTGAAGGAAATGACACCAATTGGATCATCACTTGCCAGACCACGGGAGACGATCTGCTTACAATCTTCAATGGTAAAACAGGTAAGCATGAGACAATTGAAATATCTTCTCCCGGCATACACACGATAGAGTATATTCAATAATTCTTCAAAAGAATGAAGAGTTTATACACATCTGATTAAAAGCATTCACGAAAGAATATCAATAATACAAAATAATAATAATGAAGAGAATTTTCAAACATCCGTTATCAACTTTCAATTCACGAAAGATAAATATGTTCATAACGGTAACGCTTTTATGTTTTTGCACATTAACGGCATTTTCCGGATGCACAGGAACGAATAACTCGTCAAGATCGAGCATAGAGAACAACCTTGCGGGAGTAACCGTGACATTTCCTTCCCTCAGCGAACCCATCCAAATCACGGGGGGCGACAAGGAACATTTTTTTGCCAGCTACTACGGGATTAACTCATGGAGCGCGTCGCAACGCTACGTGACCG
>JAQWBH010000424.1 GCA_028707405.1 Parabacteroides sp.
TTAATTGCTTTTTATATACTGATGTGTGTCATCGGTGTGAATCGCTGGTTGGCTATTGCCGGTGCTATTGCATATGCGCTGGCTTCATATAATATTATTATTATTGATGCGGGACATATATCAAAGGCTTATGCAATAGCCTATATGCCAATTACATTAAGTGGAATGTTCCTACTGTTTAAACGCAAATATCTTTGGGGAGCCGTATTGTTTGTTCTTGGAGCAGCGTTTTCAATCTTAGAAGGACATTTGCAGATTACGTATTATTTGGTGTTGTTCTGTGGATTTGTCTATTTTGGATTTGCTTACTTGAAGATTAGAAGTAAGGATTTCAGAGAGCTGTTAAAGGTTACCGGAATATTGATTATCGGTATATTACTGGCTGTGACACCCAATGCAGCTAATCTGTATAGTAATTATGAGATGAGCAAGACTAGTATGCGTGGTACTTCTGAATTGACAGCGAAACCCGGTGTTGAGAAAACAGTTGAAGTAGGAAATCATTCATCCGGCCTAGATAGGGATTATGCGTTTCAATGGAGTTATGGTTGGAAAGAACTTTTTACGATTTTGGTTCCTGATGTATATGGCGGAAGTTCGGGTGGAACATTAGGTAGTTCATCGGAATTGTATCAGCAGTATCAAAAGAATGGTATTCAAGTAGGATCGGAATTACAAGCTCCGACTTATTGGGGCGACAAAGTATTTACTTCTGGTCCTGTATATTTTGGAGCAATTGTTTGTTTCTTGTTTATATTAGGAATGTTTCTTATACGAAATCCTATGAAATGGTGGCTTTTGGGTGGTTCTTTGTTCTTTATTTTTTTGGCATTAGGTAGAAATTTTGCGCCGTTCAATGATTTTATGTTCTATCATTTGCCCATGTATAATAAGTTTCGTACACCTGAGATGGCTTTGGTTATTCCAGGATTAGTATTTCCTTTGGTTGGTTTCTGGGGGTTGAAGGAATTGTTTGCTAATGAGTTGGATGATAAACTTTTCAAGAAAAGTTTTCTTTGGTCATTATGTTTGACTGGAATTCCTTGTTTGATATTATGGTTGATGCCGTCGATGTTGCTAACCTTTCAATCTACTTATGATGCGCAATTCCAAAGTCAGGTACCTAATTGGTTTTATCCGGCACTTTTAGCTGATAGGGCTTCATTGGCTTCTGCTGATGCTTTGCGATCTTTGATTTTTATTCTTTTAGGTGCAGTGTTGTTATTTATTTATTGGAAATCGAAGAATAAGCAGGCCATGTCTGTATGGATTAGTGCAGGGATGATTGTCCTGATGCTTATTGATCTGTGGAATATTGATAGGCGGTATTTGAATGATAATAATTATACATCAGAACAATTACATGAGAGTTATAAACCTTCGGTTGCTGATGCTGAAATACTAAAGGACAAGGATCCATCATATCGTGTCCTTAATTTGAATGATCCTTGGCAAGATTCATCGACATCTTACTATCATAAGTCTATCGGTGGATATCATGCTGCAAAACTTCGTCGTTATCAAGAACTGATTGATCATCGTTTATCTCCAGAATATATTGCTATTGTGAAGTCTTTGCAGAAAGCTAAAACGGAAGAGGACTTAAGGGCTATATTGGCTTCTACCACTTCCTTAAATATGCTGAATATGCGATATATCATATATGATCCGACGCAACGTCCGATCCGTAATCCTTACGCATATGGGAATGCTTGGTTTGTAGGACAAGTTCAAATGGTAAATAATGCGGATGCTGAAATTAAAGCACTTGATACATTACAACCACTTGAGACGGCTGTTGTCGATAAGCGGTTTGCTAACGATTTGAAAGGTTTTGTTCCACAAAAAGATTCTACGGCTTTTATTGAGATGACGTCGTATAAACCTAATGTGGTTACTTACAAGAGTAAAGCTTCTTCCGAACAGTTGGCTGTCTTTTCTGAAATATATTATCAACCGGGGTGGAAAGCTTTCGTCGACGGAAAAGCGATACCTCATTTCCGGGCAGACTGGACTTTGCGTGCAATGTGTGTTCCGGCAGGTGAACATCAGATTACATTTAGGTTTATTCCAGATGGATATAATGAAGCTTATAATATTGCTTATTATGGAGGCATTGTTATACTGTTGTTGTTGGCGGGAGCAATCGTTTATTCTGTAGGGAGATATTGGAAGAAAGAAAAGGTTTAGGAGGTGTAAAAAAATAGTTTTTATAAAGAAATTTACAAAGGATTTAAGCGCTGTTTAAATCCTTTGTAAATTTAAAGTGTTTTGACAAAGTTGAGTAATGTTTCAGCAAAACTATCCCACGTGAGTTCTGTTTTTGCTTTTTGAATATTGGAGACAAACGGACTTCTGTCGTGTCTATAGAAATTGCGTATAGTGGCAGCTATTGATTCGGATGAGATTTCAGGTGTCATCAAACCTACTCCTGGTTTTTCAATATTCTCGCTTAATCCACCGGTATTAGTTGCAATTAGAGGTAAATCAAAATTATACGCAATAGATGTAATCCCGCTTTGTGTCGCTGAACGATAGGGGAGTATGCACACATCGGCAGCAGAAAAGAATGTCGGGACTTCGATATCGCTGATATATCGATTGAATACTTTATATTTCCCCGGATTACGGGTAGCATGTATTTGTGCAGTATATTTATCGAAGCTCCCATAACTTTCGCCGGCAATAATAAGTTGATAACTGTCGTCTAGCTGATTTACAGCATCAATAAGCAGATCTAGGCCTTTATAATCTCGGATGAGGCCAAAGAATAGCAATGTCTTTTTGTTTTCATCGATATGTAATTTTTCTTTGGCTTTTTTCATGTCGATTTTACTACCGAATTGGTTGTATAAAGGATGCGCTTTTAGCAGATGAGGTGCTTCAGGATAAAGTGCTAGAAGGTCCTTTTGTACGGATTCACTCATGGTTACAAGTCCACTATTTTGATGAAGGAACCAGGTTGTCAATGGTTTATCAAAGAATTTATGCTCGTGAGGAGTGACATTATCCAGTATGGTAATCACTTTGCATCCTTGTTTTTTTAACTGATGTGCAATTGTTCCAAGAGAGGGTGCAAAGTAGGACATCCAGTACTTCATGACTAGAATGTCCGGATGTTCTTTTTTGATTTGTTGAGCAGCACTTAGGTATGTAAAGGGATTTGCTGTGTCTACAACTGGTATGCTTTTGATAACGTAAGCATTGTCCTCAGGAGTGACATATTGGGTTTTACCCGGGAAGAGAAAATCTGGATATTGTCGTTTGAAGGTATAAGGCAAGACTTCGTGTTTTTTCTTGAATACCTCATATAAGTTCGCATTGAATTGTGCGATACCGCCACGAAATGGATAAAATGTTGATAGATAAGCTATTTTCATATGTGTATTTTTTTTAATTGTTTTGCAAAGGTAAGTAAATTCGAACAGTGCATATCAATTCTTAGCTCATCTTTTGGCATGTTGTATTTATCACTCACTAAGGCCATTGATACTTGTGCATTGTTTGCAAATTGAATGTCTGACCAACTATCACCCACCATCCAGCTTTTTTTCAAATCAATATCTGGAAAGTCCTTTAGAGCTTGATGTATCATACCAATATTGGGTTTTCTGTTTGGACTAGATTCTTCAATATCTGTACAAATATATATTTTGTCAATGCGGCCTCCTCCTGCATTAATGATGTCGAGCATGAATTTATGAATCTCATAAAGATCATCCATACTCATGATTCCTTTGCCAACGCCTCTTTGATTGGATACAATCAATATGTGACGGAAAAGAAGAGATAATTCTTTTAACGCTTCAACAACACCTTCGAGGAAAATAAACTCTTGTGGCGATTTGACATAATCACCTATCAGATGTTTGTTAATCACTCCATCTCGGTCTAAGAATAGTGTGTTATAGATTTTTGTATATCCCATCTCCAAAATCTTTTTGTGCCTTATTGTAATCGTCGGGGATGCCAATATCTATGAAATAACCTCTTGATATGTAGCCTGTTAATATACTATTAGAAATGATTTCTTCAAAGAAATCTTTTTCTAAAGAAAACTTTTCCGGATA
>JAQWBH010000425.1 GCA_028707405.1 Parabacteroides sp.
TCATCTCAGTTGCCGTTTCCGACTTCCAACCTCCGATTTCCGACCTCCATTTGCTACACTGTTTAGTTTTCAAGGACCAATTATTTTTATCACTGTCTAACAGCGACTTTTATAGTATATCAAGTTGCCACCGTATTGTCAACAGTTTTTTTACTGGTATTTATTGTTAACTACTTGGACAGATTATATATCTATTATCGTAATCAATAATAAATAGCTAGTATTAATACATCAACATTTCTGTTAATGCCTGCCTTACGACAGGAATTATATATTAACACACTTCAGTCTCTTATGTCAACTTGTTATTTTATTCCATGTTGTTATTCTAGTTAACGTGATTTCTGTTGATGCAGAGTACTATCAGGCTTTTGCCTGAAATGGACCAAAAATGCCCTCAAGTCCTTCGATTGAAAGATCTGGGGGCATTTCGATTTGTTATTAATATAAATTATATTAAAAAGAAGCAATCATAAACAAATCAACTACAAATATAACGCGACTGGACAATGATCAGACCCCATCACATTAGTTAAAATATCAGCATCCTTAACAGACTTAATCATGTTTCGGGACACCATAAAATAATCGATTCGCCAACCTACATTTTTTGTTCTGGCTTGAAACATATAGCTCCACCAACTGTATTTCACCGTATCCGGATAAAAATACCTGAATGTGTCCACAAATCCATGATCAATCCATTTGTCCAAATATTCTCGTTCAATTGGTAAAAATCCTGAATAATTTTCATTTGATTTAGGATTCTTCAGATCAATAGGATGATGTGCAGTATTAAAGTCTCCACACACAATCACATTTTTACCATCCTCTACCAATTCATCACAATAGGTCAAAACTTCATCATAAAAACCCAGCTTATACTCTAAACGTCCCTGGTCTCTTTGACCATTTGGAAAATAGATGTTCAGCAGTGTAAAATCCGGATATTCCGTTACTATGATACGTCCCTCTTCGTCATACAAATCAATGCCTATGCCGTATTCGACGGATAAAGGCTTCTCCTTTGTATATGTTGCAACTCCACTATATCCCTTTCTGGCTGGTGCATTCCAATAGGAATAATACCCTTCAATATTTGTCAGTTCGTCATCCAACTGGGAAAATTGTGCCTTAGTCTCCTGCAAGCATAGAATATCGGGAGATGTTTGCTTGACCCAATCCACAAATCCCTTTTTTTGAACTGATCTTATTCCGTTAACATTCCAGGAATATAACTTCATTCCGGTACCCCCTGATAAACTTTCGTCTTTTGATTCATTTAATTATGCATTACTTATTATAGTGCTGCCCTTAACTTCTCCAAACCTATCTGCAACCTTTCCATAGCCTCTTCTTTTTTTAACAACCCCAGCACTTCTACTGCACCGCCAGGTGTGACCAGCTTGCCCGAGGCTGCTATTCGAACAGGCCAAAATACAAGACTGTTTTTCACTCCTAACTCACTAATCAAGTCGGAAAGAGCCTGGTGTATCGCCTCTTCTGTCCAATCCTTCAGCTCCTTCAAAACGTCAATAGCGTTGCTAAGGTTTTCATATGAATTTTCCAAGGTTGTCTTACTTTTTTTATGGATAAACAAGTCTACACTGTATTCCAGTCGGTTAATCAAAAAATCCAATGTAGCGGGTATCTCATTCAAAACCTCAGTCCGATTTTTTACCAGTGAACTGATCCGCATTAAATTCATATCCTCTGGCAGTTCAGCCTCCTTGTAATAGGGGAGAGCTAGCTTATGAAACTCTTCAACACTTAATTTTTTGATATATTCGCTATTCATCCAACGCAGCTTATTATTATCAAAAATCGCTGGGGATTTGCTTAAGCCCTTAATGTCAAAGGCCTTCTCCAGCTCATCAAGGGTAAAGAACTCCCTGTCATCACCCGGACTCCAGCCCAATAATGCAACATAGTTAACAATGGCTTCCTTTAAATAGCCCTTATTGTAGAAATCTTCAAATGTTGCATCTCCATCTCGTTTGCTCAGCTTCTTGCCCGGCTCCTTCATGATAGGAGAAAGATGAATATACTGTGGTATCTCCCATCCAAAAGCCTCATATAGGAGATTATATTTTGGTGCAGATGAAAGATACTCACTGCCCCGAACTACGGGATTGATTTTCATTAAATGGTCGTCTACCACATTTGCAAAGTTGTAAGTGGGCAAACCGTCAGTTTTTAAAAGAACTCCGTCATCCAAGGTGCTGTTTTCTACTGTTATGGTACCAAAAAGTTCATCATGAAAACTTGTTGTGCCAGTGTATGGAACCTTTTGACGAATGACGTAAGGTTCTCCTGCCTGGAGCCTGCGATCAACCTCTTCCTTGGTCAAATCCCTGCAATGACCATCATATCCAAAGGTTTCATTTTTGCTATCCGCCTCTTTCCTAAGACCATCCAAACGTTCTTTGGTGCAGAAGCAGTAATAAGCCCCGCCTTTCTCGACCAATTTCCTAGCATATTCCAGATAGATGGGTTTTCTTTCGGACTGAACATATGGACCGTATGAGCCCCCGATATCAGGCCCTTCGTCATGTTTCAAACCAACTAGCTTTAGTGTTTTATAGATAACTTCTATGGAACCATCTACAAATCGATCCTGATCGGTATCTTCAATCCGAAGTAGGAACTTGCCATTATTCTTTTTGGCTATTAGATATGTATAAAGAGCGGTACGTAAATTTCCAATATGAAGATAACCGGTGGGACTAGGTGCAAATCTTGTTCTTATCTCACTCATAAATAATCCTCCCTGTATACCATGAAAGCCCTTCACCATGGGATGAAAGGCTACAAACCTTATGTTTTGTTTAATTTAGTATAATATGCTCAGCTAAACCTGTCAAGCTACCTGATGGGCTGTATTCTAATAATTATAAAATGCTGTATTTGAGAAAAATAATAGTGGATAATTCTATGTTTTTCTTACATATTATGATATTATATTTTCAGTCCATTGGGATTAAAGATGTTAATACCTATAGTAGGTAAATTACGGGAGGTGTCACCATTGAAAAAAATCGTCTTGACAGGCGGCGGTACTGCCGGCCATGTCACTCCCAATATTGCACTTATACCGGAACTAAAAAAACAAAAATGGGAAATTCATTATGTTGGGACAGAGAATGGAATTGAACACAAATTGATATCGGAGATTCTAGGTGTAACCTATCACAGCGTTCAATCGGGAAAGTTTAGAAGGTATCTGGATGTTAAAAATCTAACCGATCCTTTCAGGATTATAGCGGGGATAGGACAGTCAGTCAACCTGATCCGAAAATTGAAGCCAGAAATAATATTTTCCAAAGGTGGATTCGTCTCCGTCCCAGTAGTCATAGGCGGATGGTTGAATAAAACACCTGTTATTGTACATGAATCGGATATTACTCCAGGCTTGGCCAATAAAATTGCTACTAGATTTGCAAAAGTGGTCTGCACTACATTTCCCGAGACTGTTAACCACTTCACAGATGGTAAGGCAATCCATGTGGGGACACCTATTCGACGGGAGTTGTTTTCCGGCAATGCACAGATGGGGCGAAAGCTGTGCGGCTTTTCCGATGAAAAACCGGTTATATTAGTCATGGGGGGTAGCCTTGGTGCTGTTGCTATTAATAAAACTATACGGGCTTTACTGGGTAAATTGACTAGGAGGTTCCAGATTGTACATATTTGCGGGAAAGGCAATTTTGATTCAATATTGGAAGGGCACCCGGATTATAAACAATTTGAGTATGTAAGCGAGGAACTTGCACACATCATGGCCATGGCTGATTTGGTGGTATCTAGAGCAGGCGCAAATTCTATTTATGAATTCCTTGCCCTGAAAAAACCCACCTTATTAATACCACTTCCTCTTAGTGCTAGCCGTGGAGACCAAATACTTAATGCCCAATCCTTTACTAGACAGGGCTTCAGTAAAATGCTGGAACAGGAAAACATGACGGAAGATACCCTTTATGATCACATTGTCGACCTATATAATAATAAGGACAAATATATACTGGCAATGACAGAAAAAGCCCCCGGCAACAGCATTGATAAAATAA
>JAQWBH010000075.1 GCA_028707405.1 Parabacteroides sp.
TTTACAATTTTAAATAAAGTATAATGAAAACATCAGTTAAACTTCTTTTTGGAGTATCCTATATGATTTTTTATTTATCATTTACATCATGTGAAGATATGATGGGTAACTTTTTAGAAAAACCACCCGGGGTCGATGTTACGGAGGATACAATTTTTGCCACTCAAAATAATGTTGAGACATTTTTAATGGGAATATATAAAGACGGCATGTACACCGATTTACCGGAATGGAATGACCGGAATGGACGTAGAGATTCTCCTTTTGGCTGTTATTGTGATGAAGCCGAGAATGTAGCTACCTGGTATTCTTCACAAGTCTATAATACCGCTTCAATCACGTCTTATAACAATGGAGATGGAGGTAGATGGTATTATCGATGGAGGGCAATCAGAAGTATTAATATACTTTTGGACAGGATTGATGATGTCCCCGACGCAAGCGCTGAATATAAAAGGGAGGCAAGAGGACAAGCACTGTTTATCCGCGGGCTATGTTATTTTGAGATGTTCAAACGGTATGGTGGCGTTCCTATTGTGGATAAACGTTTTTCATTCGATGATCCTGAATCATTGAAAATAGGAAGAGCCACTTTGGAAGAGACCGTGGACTTTATTGTGAAAGATGCGGATGAAGCAGCCAGACTCTTACCCGATAAATGGGCATCCCATCTTACGGGTAAGGCGACAAAAGGTGCGGCATTAATGCTAAAATCCAGGGCTTTATTATATGCTGCCAGTGATTTGTCAAATACAGCCACTCCCCCGCTAGCTTTACCGGGTCATAATGAGCTGATCAGTTATGGCAATTATGATGCCAATAGATGGAAATTAGCAGCTGATGCCGCTAAAGAGGTGATTAATTGGGCTCCGTCCGGGGAAATTCACCTGATTGATGATCAGGGGGTAGATAAAAATTACCAATATGTTTGGAGTGTGGCAGATAATGCCGAGGTGATCATGTCCAGTAAATTAACCGGAGTAACCGGCTATTGGCATGACATATATAAATCTTTGAACAATTTTTATTTTGCACAATCCGGCACAATGATTACCCAGAACTTTGTGGAGAAATATGAAAAGAAGGATGGAACAGCACAATATTGGAATCCCAATGGAGGAAACAATTTAACCCAGATATATGCAGAACTTGATCCTCGTTTTGGGCAATCCATCGGATACAACGGTTCCTATTGGAACGCTGATTTTCCTGTTTTGACATTATGGGAAGGTGCAGTACCCTCGAATCAACCGCCATTGCTCGATCTTAAAACTGGATATTGGGTTCGAAAGTATATTCCAACAGAGATGGATCGAAACACATCGGTTTATGCGATATGGAACTTATATCGTTTGGCAGAAGCTTATCTGAATTATGCGGAAGCCTTGAATGAGTATCAAGGCCCTGTAAAAGAAGCTTATGATGCTGTAAACCTTATCAGGGCAAGATCCGGCATGCCGAATTTCCCGGGAGGTCTTTCAAAAGAAGAGTTCAGGGAAAAACTTAGGAATGAGCGGGGAATAGAACTGTTTTTTGAAGAGCATCGCTTGTGGGATATCATGCGATGGCGGATTGCGGAAGAAGAGGGTGTGATGCAGGGAAATATGCGAGGAATTAAGATATATAAATTGTCTGAGCCCGGTAACGAATTTCGCTATGAGCCCTATGTCTTTGAGGAACGATTTTGGAAAACAGCGATGTATCGCATTCCATTTCCGCAATCTGAAATCGATAAAGGATATATCATCCAAAATCCTGGCTGGTAATTGTCAATATGTTTGAAAAATAGAGAATATATGCAACTAAAATATAACCAAATATTATTCTTCCTTTTATTTTCTATAATAACAGGAAAAGTGAATGCGCAGTCCGAAGCTTCCGACTCTCTCGTGAGTGGTAATGAGGATATGCTACATATGGGATACAACCGTACCATTCCTAAATGGATGGCAACCAGTGCTGCTTCATCATTTTCATTCGATGATTTTGATAATTCTTTCACAACGAATTTAGGCAATAAACTACATGGCAGATTACCCGGATTAACCGTATTGCAAACCGGCAATGAACCGGGATTGGACTCCCCGGAGTTATTTTCCAGAGGTTTAGGTACTTTTTTTGGCGCCGGGAATAATATCCTTGTGCTGGTAGATGGTTTCCAAAGCTTTTATGAACAACTGATGCCTGAAGAAATAGAGTCCGTCACCTTATTAAAGGATGCGGCATCTACCGTAATTTATGGAATGAAGGGCGCAAATGGCGTATTGTTGATTACCACTAAAAAGGGGAAAGAAGGACCATTGAAAGTGAATTTTTCCATGCAGCAAGGGTTCAGTAAACCTTACAGATTGCCGGAATTTTTGGATTCATACGATCACGCACGGCTTTATAATGAAGCCCTCTTTAATGATGGACAACCAATTCGTTACTCAGAGACAGATTTAGAAGCTTATCGTACGGGAAGCAATCCGTTCCTCTACCCGGATGTCGATTGGCAAAAGACTGTATTAAGGGACTATGTGCCGATTTCCAAATATAATTTGACATTATCCGGAGGGCAAAACAGGGTGAATTATTTCGTGCTGCTTAGTGCCATCAATAATGCTGGATTATATGAAAAAACGGGAAAAAAGAGTGATTTTAGTAGCAATTCAACCTTCACTCAATATAACGTGAGAGCAAATGTCAACATAGATATAACGAAAAGATTGACAGCCTCGGCAAAATTAGGATTTACGGTAGCGGATAAAAAGAATCCGGCGGGATATTCGACTGACGGTATTTTTAATTTAATGTCATCCATTCCTCCTAATGCCTTTCCGGTGTATAATCTGAATGGCTCGTATGGTGGAAATTCCCGTTTTGGCAATCCTTGGGGTAATCTTATTGAAACCGGCTATTTCACGACCAATCAGCGAACCTCTCAAACCTCGTTAATGTTGATCCATCAATTGGATATGATAACCAAAGGGTTGAGTGTGTCAGCAGCCGTGTCATTTAATAATTCCTTTAAAGGTTATTCTTCAAAGCAAAGAAACTATGAAAGGTACTTTATGAATAAAGATGCAGAAGGACAATTAAGTTATACGAGATTTGGAGAAGAAACTGCTTTGTGGGCAAGCGAAGATCAATTTGGCCAATGGAGGAATAATACGGTTCAAGCTTCTTTGGACTATAGCACAACTTTCTCGGGTAACCATTTTAATGCAACTTTGGGATTCGACAGTGATTCTTACACCCAGCAGTTCGACCAAACAGATTTTAAGCAACTTGGGTTCAACGGACGTGCCACTTACACGCATCAAGACAAATATATTGGAGAAGTTACGTTTGGATACTATGGTTCCAATGCATTTAAGAAGAATAAACGGTTTGGCATGTTTCCGGCTTTTTCACTGGGCTGGATAGCTTCAAATGAAGACTTTTTAAGCGATATGGATTTTTTAGATTTCCTGAAACTAAGAACTTCATGGGGAATTTCAGGTGTCAATTTATTAGGACATCAACGTTTCAGGTATGATCAGTACTATCATTCACAAGGATCCTATATTTATGGTAACACTTCTATTGAAGGCTATGCCGATTCACACCTTGCAAATCCAGATTTGACATGGGAAAAGAAAAGAGAAATTAATATTGGCCTGGATGCAAACTTTTTGGATAATATGAATTTCAGCATAGATATTTTTCATCAGCTTCGCTATGATATCATGTCGATACCCGACAGTGAAATTCCCCGCTATGCGGGAATTATTTACCCATACTGGAATATTGGGAAAGTAAAGAATCGGGGACTTGAGGCACAATTGGGGTATAAAAAGATATTCACCAAAGATTTGAGTCTTTCAACGAACCTCAGTCTATGGTATGCAAAAAGTGAAGTAACCGAAATTCCCGAGATAGTAAAAGAAGACGGGTACCAATTGCAAAAAGGAAAGCCTGTTTATCAGTCCTTTTTACTTGAGGCAATTGGCTTTTTCCGGGATGATGAAGATATCAGGAATTCACCTATGCAGACATTTGGTCCTGTTCAACCGGGTGATTTCAAGTATAAAGACCAGAATAATGATGGCATCATCGATGATAGGGATTATTATCCCATTGGTTATACGAATATTCCACAACTCTCGATGGGGTTGAATTTTGGGCTTGAGTATAAAAATGTGTATATGGGTATGTTTATTCAGGGTGTTGCTAACCGTTCGGTGACGATTCCCGGCTATTACCATGCTTTCCAGAATGATGGCAAAGCTCCTTCTTTGGCCTTGGGAAGGTGGACTGAGAATACACATGATACGGCAACTTATCCAAGGTTATCAACATATAACCAGAACAATCACCAGGTATACTCTTCTTTCTGGCAACGTGATGGTAGTTTTATTAAGTTAAGAAATATTGAAATAGGATATAATATTCCCAACTCGATTGTAGATAAGGTAGGACTAAAAAATGCCAGTCTGTTTGTGAATGGAACTAACATTCTCACATTGGACCATGTCGATATTGCTGATCCGGAGATTTTATCAGGATATCCTGCAATGAAAACTTTTAGTATTGGCGTAAAAGTTGAATTATAATTTAAATCAAACAAGATGAATATAAAAATAAAACATACATCAATAACAATTATTTTCTTATTGTTATTTTACTCTTGTGAAGGTTATTTAGATCCGGAGTCCATGATTGAGCTTACAGTCGATCAGGCAACTAAAGATTATAATTATAGTAAATCAAGGGTTGCATCCATATATTCTGATATTGAATCCGGGTTTTCAAATATTGGTGGCGCCATGCTCGCCTCTGCATCAGACGAAGCAGAACATGCCATAGAAAATTCAAGTGTGCATTATTTTAATCGTGGCACATGGAATCAATTTTATAATCCGGATAATGCGTGGAGTCATTATTATAGAGCAATTAGCAAAGTGAATCAATATCTTATTGCTTCTGATAGTATTAATCTGGATAGATATAAACATAATCCTAGCCTCCAGGATGCCTACCGGAATTATGTAGAAGAGATTAATCGTTGGGAATATGAAGTGCGTTTTTTAAGAGCATATTTTTATTTTGAATTGATAAAACGTTATGGTGGTGTCCCTTTGATAAAAGAGCCCATTGTTTTCAACAACAATCTAAAAACTGTACCAAGAAATACATTAGATGAATGTATTCAATTTATTCTTGATGAATGTGATTCGACAGTTGCCGTATTACCGGTAAGATACAATAGCGAAGAGTTGGGTAGGGTTACAAAAGTTGCAGCTTTAGCGCTGAAAAGTAGAGTTCTATTGTATGCTGCGAGTAATCTGTTTAATGATCCAGGTTGGGCAACAGGATACACAAGTCCGGAATTAATTTCATTGAGTGGAGAATCACGTGAAGCACGATGGGAAGCTGCAGCTGAAGCAGCTAAAGAGGTAATAGATGTTGCGGAATCTAACGGGTATGGACTAAGCGTTAGTTATAGTTCACTTTTTGGTCCGAATACGCATACGAATAATGAAGTGCTGTTTTTCAGAAGGGAAGGAAATAGTAATTCGTTTGAAAGGACCAATTTTTCAGTTGGCTTCGATCTTGGTGAAAGTGGCACCAATCCTTCACAGAATTTAGTAGATGCTTATGAGATGCGGAACGGAAAATCAATTTCAGATAATGCGTCAGGATATAATCCCCAAAATCCGTATCTAAATCGTGACCCCCGTTTAGAAATGACAATTATTCGCAATAATGCCCAATTTAAAGGTCGGATAATTGAGACATTTGAAGGAGGGCGAGATGGACCTCCTATCATTCGTGCGACAAAGACCGGATATTATCTTAAAAAATATGTCAATGAAGATTTGAACCTTGTAACCGGTCAAACAAGTACACATAGCTGGGTAATATTCAGGTTATCGGAGTTTTATCTGAACTATGCAGAAGCCCTTAATGAATTTGATCCCGGAAATAGTGATATTGCAATCTATATCAATAAGATTCGCAAAAGGAATGATGTAGGTATGCCTGCTGTTTCATCAGGTCTTAGCCAGTCTCAAATGAGAGAAAGGATTTATAATGAAAAACGGGTTGAATTTGCTTTTGAAGGCCATCGATTTTGGGATGTACGCCGATGGATGAATGCGGGCACTCTCTTATCCACTCCACTATTAGGGGTGAAAATTAACAGAAATCCGGATTATAGTTTAGACTATTCTGTCAGAGAGATCGAAACTCGCATATTTTCACCTAAAATGTATTTATACCCTATTCCTCAGAATGAGATTTATATCAATAAAAACTTGATCCAAAATCCACTTTGGTAACTAGTTTGAAGTTTATTTTAATAATAAATAAAACAATTATGACTGAAAAAATAATAGCCGGAGCACCTAGCTTTATCATTATTTCAATTATCTCCATACTATTGTTTTCATGTGAAAATGAAACCATAGTAAGGGATGCAGACTATCCAGAACAATTAATTTATTTACCTGCTGCTTATTCAAATGGCCAATTTGTAATAGATGATATTACAAGAAAAAGAGGAGAGCAACCTATAGAGGGATATCTCTACAAATATATTGTTGACAATGATGCAAATAGATTTATTGTTCCATTATCTGTCTATAGAGCCGGTGTGGATAATAGTGGAAATTTCAGAGTGGATATTGAAGTGAATAATGATACCATTGCAGTATTAAATGAAGATCGGGACTTATCTGATATCTTGTATGTTATTCCTGAAGATAAATATGCAATGGTGAATTCAGTTGAAATGCGAAATGGAGAGGGAATTGCTCGATTTGACTTAAATATTGATTTGGATTACTTATTAGATAACTATCCCGATAAATTATTTGCATTAGCTGTTCATATTTCAAGTGATGAAAGGGAGGTCAATCCCGATTTAAGTACAGCAGTTGTCATTATTCATTCAAAAATAATGAAGCCTACTGCAGATTTTACCCTATCATTAGAAGGAAGAAAAGCTTTCTTTGATAATAATTCGCTGATGGCAAGCAGCTATGTCTGGGATTTTGGAGATGGGTACTATTCCGATGAAGAATCGCCATCTCATACATACTCATCGCCGGGTACTTACAAGGCTACACTTACTGCTGTTGGAATTACGGGCAATAGAGATAGGTCTGTCGAATCAATTGAGATTACAGTATATTAATTTTAAACATCTCACAATATTAACAGGTGAATTATAATGAAAACGATTATACTAATAATATCTACCTTGTTCTTAACATTAGTGTCATGCTCGGAAACAGGCGATCAGCTACCCTCGAATGCAGGAAATAAAGAAACCCTGATTACCTCGGTTGATCTTAAGGATATAAATGATATCAGTGTGTTATTATCGAGTGAAATTGATACTGTAAATAACACAGTCACATTAATACCAAAAGATGATATTGATAAAAGGAATTTGAAGTTTTTTGCGACTCTTTCAGACGGAGCACTTTCAAAACCTATTTTGGGAGCACTCACCGACTTTTCGAATCCGGTTAGCTATACTGTCATTTCAGAAAGCCGGGGAATAACACGTAATTGGACTGTAATTGTCATTACGAAAAATGAAGAAGCCCTGATTACTTCAATTAATGATATAAAGGATGAAAATGATGTAAGTGTTCTTGTATCGAGTGAGATCGATATTGAAAATATGACAGCCACAATAGTAGTTAAAGAGAGAGCCGACAGGAAAAACCTGAAATTGAGTGCTTCCATTTCAGAAGGTGCTTCTATTGATCCGGCATTGGATACTTATACTGATTTTTCTCTCCCTGTTGAGTTTTCTATCACATCAGAAGATGGAAAGACAGTCAATAAATGGGTTATAAATGTTGTAAATGATGAGTTTATCGACCATGATAGTGGTTTTGATTATGACCTGAATCCTTCGGAATGGATTTTGGATGATTCCAAAAGTGATGACTTTGATAATTGGGATGAAACAAAATGGAGTAGTTTCAACGAAACATCATCTGGTATTTTTGACTACAATGCTGAAAATGTATTTTCTGCAGATGGTAAACTTAGAATTGTGGCGGACATTGCCGGAGAAAAATATTCTGCCGGCAAGATAAAATCTACATTTGAAATAGGAGAGAACAGCTACGTAAAGATTCGGGCAAAAACAGTGAATTTCCAAGCGAAAGTGACCTCTTCTATCAGGCTACAGAATGAGGATATTGCTCCAATCACGATAATGGAAACTGTATCCGCAGGTCCCGGTACTTTTTCCTCCTCCTTAAGGCAAGCGGAAAACATATCGATTGACTCAAAAACCACGTTAACAGATGCCAACTTAAGCGAAGACTATCATGTATATGGCCTTGAGAGAAGAAATGAACTACTGAGATTCTTCTTTGACGGCAAGATTGTTTGGGAGTTTGAAACTTCTCAATATCCCGGTTTAAGTGAACAGTTGCTTAACATGGTTATCGGCATAGAAGGGCAAAAAGATACTAACCCTAATGATTCGAGATTACCCGGTTACTTACTGATAGACTATGTTGAAGTATACAACGCTGTCAACACCGATGAAATTACACCCACCTATGGAAAGAACTTGGTGGTAAATCCTGGCTTTGAGGCTCATGATGGGGATCCAGATATGGGAACAAATAATCCTGAGGGATGGTCAATAACAAGAAGTTCTTCTCCTTCCGATGTATGGGTATTCAAGGACTGGCGCGGCAGTGACATTTCGCATAGCCGGTTCCATATTGGAATGGTTGGTGGAGAACTTTCTACTTGTGATTATGTCGTTTCACAAAAAATCAACAATTTACCGGACGGTTTGTATCGGCTTGAATTTTGGGCGTATATGGTAGAAGGAAATACTGAATTTGATCCTTTACCTCGTCTCTTTGCCAGAGGGTATGGAGGTTTAGAAAAAAATATTGAGATTGAGAACGACGGTCCGGAGGCGTATGACCCAAATACTGACCCAAGTCCCTGGACAAAATATGTAATAAATAATATATATGTACGGAATGGATCTTGTGAGATAGGTGTCCAAGCTGTGGCAAATGGGAAAGCTCGCTTATTTGTTGATGATTTCAGTTTCCACAAAGTGAATTATTGATTGAATTAAACTAAAAAACACTATTTACCGACTTAATAAACATAAAATGAAGAAAACAATGAAACCTTTATATTTTATACAATTTTTCTTTATACTACTCTTGTCAACAGGACTATTAAACTGTGGAGAGAATGAAATTATCATGCCTCCTCCCGGTGGAGGACAGACAGAACCTCCTGAAGGTGAGATTGAACTTGATTATAAAGTATCGATCAATGGCGTTGAAGCCACTGTTTATGAAGCACGAGTGCAAGACCCACCATTTAGTAAAGAAACGACTAATCTTGACTTTGGAGGTAATTATTCATTTGTTTCTTTCGATGTTGATGAACCGGTGGAGGTCAAAATAGAATCTGAGAATAGGCTTCTTTCTAATGCTGTGTTGCTTCCTCTCGAAGATAATGTAAGTGAACTAAATAAGAGCGACAATACGTTGTCTTTTAAGATTCAAAAACCAATGCAGCTAATTATTGAGCCTGATGGAAAAAACGGCCCGTTATTACTTTTTGCCAATCCGGTAGAAGATTTCAACCTGAATTTAGACGATCCGAATTTGATTTATTACGGCCCTGGAGAACATCATCCTACCGATGCCCTAATAAGACTAACAGGTAATCAAACTCTCTATATTGACGAGGGAGCTGTTGTGTATGCTGGTGTGTATATAGAAGGGGATAATGTTACAGTCCGTGGACGGGGTATTATCTGTGGTAATGAATTTGTCTGGGGCGAATTCTCACGTCACTTGATTGAAATAAATAGAAGCAGTAATGTAGATATTAAAGATGTTGTATTAAGAGGCGGAGCTACATGGTCAATGGTAATTAGAAGGTCGAGAAATATACTTGTGGATAATATGAAAGTGGTGGGAGGACGTGCTCAAAATGATGACGGAATCAATCCCGTTAATTCTCAAGATGTGCATATCACAAACTGTTTTATAAGAACAGACGATGACTGTATGGCTTTAAAGGGAATGGATGACAATTCTTTCAATGTTGAACGAATTACTGTTGAGAATTGCATTTTATGGTGTGACCGGGCAAGAATTTTTCTTTTGGGCCATGAAAGTAGGGCTGCTTATATGAGAGACTTGATATTTAGGAACATCGATATAGTTCATTTTAGTATGACTCCTTTCCTGTTAGAGCCAGGAGAGGAGATGAGGCTGGAAAATGTTGTTTTTGAAGATATCAGGATCAATGGCGAAGGTCAGAATGAATTAATTAGATTAAAACCCGTAGTTAATCAGTATATGGTTACAAAAGTGCCGGGTTATATTAACAATATAACTTTTAACAATATTTCTGTTACAGGTAAGGCGGGCCCTTACAAGATACAGCTGATTGGTGCAGATGAATCCCATAGTGTGCGGAATGTAAATATTGATGAAATGTATATTTTGGGTAGAGAAGTGAATGAAGATTATGATTACTTCGAGATCGGTAATTACGTGTATGACTTTAATATTCTTGATATATAAATTAAATACTCTTCAATAAGCAATAACATCTACATATCAAATATTAATACGATGATTATAATGAAGAAGATTACATTAATAATATCTATAATGTTCCTGGCATTAATATCATGTTCTGAAACAGAAGAGATACTCCCCGGGAATGGAGAAAATAATAAAGCTTTGATAACCTCGGTAGATATAAAAGACAAAAATGATTTAAGTGTTCTTTTAAATGCCGATATAGATACGGTTAAGTTTACGGTTGCAATTTTAGTGAAAGAGGGGGCTGATATAACTAATCTAAAATTAAATGCCTCTATTTCAGAGGGAGCCACTGTTAAGCCCATAATGGATAATCTTATCGATTTCTCCATACCAGTTAAATTTGCCATTACATCCGAGGATGGTAGATTAACTAATAACTGGTTTGTCATTGTTAGAGAGGAAAAACCCGGTGAGGCTATGATGATCTCTATCGATGATATGAAAAATAAGGATGATGTAAGTGTCCTTGTATCAAGTGAAGTCGATGCTGAAAATATGACAGTCTCAATAGTGGTGAAAGAAAGAACTGATACGGAAAACCTGAAATTGAACGCTTCCATTTCAGAAGGCGCTACCATATCGCCGGCATTGGGTATCCTATCCGATTTCTCGCTTCCATTTGAATATACTATTACTTCAAAGAATGGCAAGTCAGTCAATAAATGGATTGTAGATGTTACAGTTGAAGAGTTTATTGACCATGATAGTGGGTTTGACTATGATTTGGATCCTTCGGAATGGATTTTAGACGATTCCCAAAGTGACAACTTTGACAATTGGGATGAAACAAGGTGGAGTCATTATCCTGGCCAGACATCATCCGGTGTGTTTGACTATAGCGCTGATAATATTATTGTTGCAGAAGGTAAACTTAGGATCGTAGCGGATGTTGACGGAGAAAAGTATTCCGCCGGTAAGATAAAATCCGCTTTTGAAATAGGAGAGAACACCTACGTGAAGATTCGAGCCAAAACAGTGAATTTCCAGGCAATGGTTACTTCTTCTATTGGACTGCAGAATGAGGACATTTTTCCAATCACATTAATGGAGACCGTTTTAGGAGGCTCTGATTCCTTCTCATCCTCTTTAAGACAAGCCGGAAATGTATTGATTGATTCAAAAACCACATCAACGGATGCCGATTTAAGCGGCGACTATCACGTATACGGTCTTGAAAGAAGAAATGAATACCTGAGATTCTTCTTTGATGGTGAAGTGGTGTGGGAGTTTGAAACCTCTCAATATCCCGATTTGAGTGAGCAGTTATTTAACCTTGTCATTGGCATAGACGGGAAAGATGGTGTCGAGCCTAATAATTCAAGATTACCAGGTTATTTGCTGGTAGACTATGTCGCAGTATACAATGCCGTCAACACCGATGAAATTATCCCTACGTATGGAGATAATTTAGTGAAAAATCCCGGGTTTGAATCCGCACAAGGCGATGATAACCCTGAAGGTTGGACTGTAACAAGATCTTCGGGTGCATCTGAAGTATGGACGTTTAGGGACTCTCACGGTTATGACTATTCGCAAAGTAGATTCCATTTTGGGAAAGTTTCTGATCCCTCTACTTTTGATTATACAATTTCTCAATCTGTTAATGATTTGCCGGATGGTCTGTATCGTCTTGAAGTTTGGGCATTTATAGTTGAAGGAAAAAGTGAATTAGATCCTTTACCCCGTCTCTTTGCCAGAGGGCATGGAAATGCTGAAAAAGAAATCGTCATAGATAATGAAGGGCCGGATTTTGACCAAAGTTCGTGGAAAAAGTATGTAATAAATAATATATATGTAAGCAATGGCTCTTGTGAAATAGGAGTACAGGCCGTTTCAAATGGTAATGGACTCTATCGTGTATTTATTGATGATTTCAGTTTAGTCAAAGTGAATTATTGAGAACTCTTTAACAAATCAAATAAAATTAATTGATATGAAGCAGTTTAAAGTTATATTATTTGTTGTTTATATATGTGTCTTTGTTTCTAATGTTCATGCTCAGAAAACGCTTTCAATTACAGATTATGGTTATACTCCAGATTGCAATAATAATGTAATACCTGCCCTGAACAAAGCAATAGAAGAGGCATCAAAATATGAGACCGTGATAATTTCTTTCCCGAAAGGAAGATATGATTTCTGGCCAACTATATCTAATTCAAGGGATGTAACAGTTGGACTAAATTTAAAGAACTTGAATAATCTTGTAATTGAAGGAAATAATTCTGAGTTTATCTTTCACGGAAGGATGCAGGTAGCTCGTATAGATTCCTGTGAGAATTTAATGATGCGGAACTTTTCTGTTGATTGGGATAGACCTTATATTTCACAAGCAATCATTGAAGATGTTACTGATGATTTTCTTGACGTAAGTATCGATAGAGAGCAATATCCGTTTATAATCGAGAGAGATACAATATTCTTTATTGGTGAAAATTGGAAACGTCCGGTTCTTGAAACGTACAACAACCTATTTGATAAAGATAATAAAGAAATTGTATACAACACATGGGATAATCCCTTAGGTGACATTTTTAGTCAGAAAGCAGAAGAACTTCCAAATGGAATAGTCCGTTTTTATGGTCAAACAAAATACAAGCCTGAGAAAGGAACCTATGTTGTTTTGTACCATGAACGATATGCAGTTACCGGAATTCATATATCGAACAGTAAAGATATAGAATTACGAAATCTAACAATATTCCATGCTTTGAGCAATGGCGTTTATGGTGAACGTACTGAGAATATAACCATGGATAATGCTTCTATGAAAATAAATCATGACAAGGACAGAGTTTTTAGTACAATTGCAGATGCATCTCACTTTACGAATTGTAAAGGGATAATTAAAGTGCTAAATTGTGCTCATACTGGTCAGGGAGATGATTTTATCAATATTCGCGGAACGAATTCACAAATCTTGCGCATTATAGATAATAGGACCATAGAGGTTTCCAATAGAACACGTACTACCCATGTTGGAGATGAAGTGTGGTTCATTGATAAAGAGAGTGCTCAGAGAAATGAGACAGCCATGGTTGAATTACGAGAACCAATATATGAGGGTAATAGATTAACCGGTTATAGGCTCACTTTCACAAAACCATTCTCTAATAGTGTTAGGGTGAATGATTTTATTGAAAATAAAACATGGAATCCCAGTGTTGAGATAAGGAATTGTAGTATCTTAAAAGAGAACAGGGCAAGGGGAATTCTTGTAACAACTCCGAAAGATGTTATTATTGCCAATAATTACTTCAGAACTGCAGGAACAGCTATTTTAGTTGAAGGTGATCTGGATTTTTGGTTTGAATCCGGGGCACACGATAACTTGAAGATATTTGATAATATCTTCGAGGATTGCCTTACTTCTGGAAATAGAGATGAAGCCCGAGGTCAATGGGGTGATGCTGTAATAACCATAACCCCATCTCACAAACCTCAAAGTGAAAAAGACGAGCCTTATCATAAAAACATAAGTATTTACAATAACACTTTCAAGGTTTTTGATGCTCCTTTAGTACGTGCCAGATCTGTAAGAAATCTTACTTTTACTAAAAATAGAATCGAAAAAACTTACACATATCAACCCTATGCGTGGCAAAAAACAGGATTTATGCTCGATGGATGCAGGGAGGTGGTGATTTCAGATAATTTCATTGACAAAAACTATAAAACAACAAATATCGCAATTGAACATATGAAGAAGAATGACATCAAAACAGATATTTTCACTATCGAATATTTAGATCAAAGTAAAGTAAATACACATCTAGAATGGTAAATAAAACCAATACTCATCATTACTCATCATTACTCATGGGAGGATATAGCAAGAGATGATTTAAACTGACACGTAATAGTCGTTGTAATAAAATATAAATTAAGATACAATGAAAAAGTCAATAATAACATTGATATATTTATACTTTATCATTTTTACCGTTTTTCCTCAAGATGTCTCACTTATTGAAGAGTCGGTCGTTTTGCCAACATATACTGTGGCACCACCTGAAAAAAATCCGATATTTTTCAGAGGTGAAGCTTTTCAAGGTGCTTCAAGGCATTATTACCCACTAAAGATGAATGATCAGTATACAAGCGAGCGAATTGAAAAAACCTGGAAAATGGTTGTATTGGAGAATGACTATATTGAGTTGGCTATTGCACCCGAAATTGGAGGAAAACTTTATTATGCAAAAGATAAAACGAACGATTACCATTTTATATATAAAAATAATGTGGTTAGACCTTCAAATATCGGTATGACAGGTGCATGGGTTTCAGGAGGTATAGAATGGTGCGTTTTGCATCACCATAGAGCTTCAACATTTCTCCCTGTAGATTATACAACTACCGAAAATGAGGATGGGAGTAAAACCATTTGGGTTGGAGAATACGAACCAAGGCATGGCATGAGATGGACAATCGGTGTTACTGTCTTTCCCGATAAATCTTATTTTAAAGCAGAAGGCAGAATTTACAATGCTTCTCCTTTTACCCATTCTTTTTTATACTGGGCTAACGTGGCTACCCATACAAATGAAGATTATCAAACAATATTTCCTCCCAGTGCTCAAATAGTAACTTTTCATTCAAAAACGGATTTTTCTACCTGGCCCGTTTCGACTTCTAAAAATTTTGCCGGTTCTGATTTTTCAGACGGAGTAGATATTAGTTGGTGGAAGAACACAAAAGAGTCTAATTCCTTCTTCGTGCATGAATTGCAGGATGATTTTATGGGAGGCTATGATCATGGAAAGAATTCCGGAACTGTCCATATTGCCAATCACAATATTGTGAGAGGTGCAAAATTGTGGCAATGGGGCTCAGGGTCACGGGGGCAAGCAACAGAAGCGGGATTAACCGAAGAAGATGGGCCATATGTGGAGATCATGGTTGGTGCCTATTCTGATAACCAACCGGACTATAGCTGGATCAGACCGTATGAAGTAAAGAAATGGGAGCAATATTGGTATCCAGCAAAAGGAATTCAGGGATTCAAAAATGCTAATTTAAATGGCGCTGTAAATTTGGAAGAAAAACCGGATAACGCTGTTTTTATCGGATATTATTCCACACAAAGTATAGAAAATGCAAAAGTAATACTTAAGAATAAAAATCTGGTTATATATGAAAAAAGTATCTCAATCTCACCAGATAAACCTTTCACTGAAACAATAAAATTAAATACGAATTTTAAATTGACAGAACTTTACACAAGTATTACCGATGAAGCTACTAAAGAGCTATTAGTCGATTACAGGCCTGCAATATTGGAGCCGGTTGACAAACTACCCGAGCCATGGAAGGGGTATAAGTCTCCTGAAGAACTCCAGACAGTAGAAGAAGTCTACTTGACAGGTAAAAGAGTAGAGCAGTTTTATGCGCCACGTTATAATGAAATGGACTGGTACATGGAAGCTTTAAAACGTGATCCGGGTGATATCCGTACAAATACAGCAGTAGGAAATCATTATCTCAAGAATGGTGATTATATAAAGGCCAGAAGCTATTTCTCAAAAGCAATAGAACGCTTGACAAAAGATTATACCCGACCTTCTACGTGTGAGGCGCTCTATTTGCAAGGATTAACGCTTAAATCCTTGGGATTATATGATGAAGCAATAGACATTCTTTACCGTGCTACATGGGATTACGCTTATCATTCAGCTGCTTATTTCCAATTATCCCAAATTGCTGCAATGAGAGGTGAGTTTGAGAAAGCATTATCTCAAATTAACGAGTCATTAAGTACTAACTCAAGGAATAACAAAGCCGTCACACTCAAGACTTCTATCTTGAGAAAAATGAAGAAGTATGAGCAAGCGATTAAGATGGTTGAGACACTTAATGAATCAGATCCGTTAGATTTTAGATTACAAAATGAATATTATTTGATTTTGAAGGAATCAGGAAATCATAAGGAGGCTGAAGAAATACTTGCTTCCTTAAATAGGGAAATGCGTGATTTCGATGAGAATTACCTTGATCTCGCTGTGGGATATTTAAACGATGGACTTCTGCACGAAGCCTGTGAGGTACTATTCCGATTTAAAGGGAATAACCCTATTTTCGATTACTATCTTGGATACATTGCTGACAAGAATAACCAGAAAGAGAGTACGCTGGATTATTTTAAAATTGCTGCTGAAAAAACTGTAGATTATATTTTCCCGCATCGCCTCGAAACCATCGAAGTGCTCAAAACTGCTTTAAAATACAATCCGGCTGATGGAAAGGCTCACTACTATATTGGAAATATACTGTATGAAAAACAACCCGAATTTGCCATTGAAAACTGGCAGAAAGCCGTTGAAAAAAATCCTGATTTAGCAGTAGCTTTCAGAAATCTGGGTTGGGGATATTATCGACATTACGGTGATGTGGCAAAAGCAATTTCATATTATGAAAGAGCTATCGATCTTACAAAAAAAGAAGCTATCT
>JAQWBH010000426.1 GCA_028707405.1 Parabacteroides sp.
ATTCGCCATATAATCTGCCATTCCTAGTGCTTGTTACTGTATAGAATCATATACGACAATGCTCTTGCCGTATTCATTGTCGGCTGAAACCCCATTCCTCCCATTGCCAGATCGCAGTCCGGAAGGGTACGTTCGTATCCAGGGCATATCCTTCTTTGGACATCTTCTCCCTTTTGCTTCTGTAAGTGGTTTCAGCGTATACAACCAGGACCAATACAGGTTTTGTGTCCAATCCCTGCGATCCAACCCGGAAATATGATTCTGCATCTTCTTCATATTCTTCGGATAATTTTTAAAGCCGGTTTCCCCCATCTCATCCAAAATAGCATAAGCTTCCTGGGATCCCGCCATAAGTATCCCTACGGGGCAAATATTGTGTGTAATCTTCTTTCAGTGATCCCACCGGACCGGCACTGGCATTTCCCATATTCATGACCGGTGAAGGAAGTAAGGTTTCCTTATGATCGGCGATCAGCTGCAATTCAATTTCCACTTCCTGTTTTACAAAGGAAGGAACCAACTCCTTCCTCTTTGATTAGACGGACAATTCTGAATTAAGTTTCCTTCCTTTGATTTGACCCCACACACTATCACACTATAAAAATTTCCACACTCTAAATGGTAAATTCAATTTTTTCTGTAATACTTATTACCTTACCATCTTTTACCTCAATAAAAAACGGTACCTTTTGCGCCGGCGGGGAATCGGAATATGATTTGTTTAAATGCAGAGTAAACTCTTCTTTTTTCGACGTAGTATACAATCTGTCGTCAACCCCGTCCTCAAGAAACAGGAAGCTATAGTCATAAAAGGTATATGTTGTTTCCTTTGTGATTTCAAATGCTTGCTTTTCCGTGTCTGCATTATAAATGTGATAGCCGCTAGGCGTGGTAATATTCTCTCCCAATTCCAGCTCTAATTCTTCTATTCGTTCTGTATCTTCCCTTGTAAGTATTTCGACTTCGTCAAGATATAATAAGTTGCCTTCTATAACCATGTATCCAGCTATTAATCTTGGCATGGATGGATTTATATCGCCTTTAACCAATGAACCCGGATTTAGGCTATCAGGATTTGCTAAAAGCCCAATCCCAACAGCTATTGCAATAATGACCGCTAAGACAATCACCCAAAATCTTGGTTTTTTATAATTTAACACGTTTTTAATCCTCCCTTTCACATTTCCCTCGCCAAAAGCAAGGGGACTGCCATTTAAAATATGCCTTCTGGTAGCAAGCGACAATAACGAATTAGCATAAGGTTTTTTAATATCTACATTCATCTTTTTTAGTATCTTTTCATCACATGAAAGCTCCATATCTGTACTCATCAATATAAATGCTATCCATACAAGAGGATTAAACCAGTGAATAGACAATATTAGGAAAGCGAACACTTTAATAATATGATCTTTTCTATGAATATGGGTCTGTTCATGTAGTAAAATATAGCTTCTTTCGGAAGCAATAAGTCCAACCGGTAAATATATCTTGGGGTTTATTAAGCCAAGCACAAACGGCGTTTTCAAATTCTTAGCTTCAAAGATATTTCGCTCTATTAATTGTGAACTTTTAAGCTGCCTTTTTAAAACCAAAATAGATACAAGGCTATAAATAAGCAATGCTATCATGCCTAAAATCCAGATATATGCCATTATTTCAATATAAACTTGCAGCGGATTTACACTAACCCCTACAACCGGTGTGGGAAATGAATTGCTTACAAATGAATCAATTACTTCTATCCCGCTATTAATCTTTGGATTTTGCTGATGGATAATATCAAGTGGTATTGAAATAGAATTTGTGTTCCGTGGCATAAGACTAAACATACTTTTAAATGAAAATGGAATTATAAGTCGAAATGCCACCACGCCCCATAAGGCATAGGAGATGATTTTGGGAGCTTTCTTCAGTATTAGTCTGACAAATATCACAAAAATGATTGCATAGCTTGCCGTAAGGCTCATATTTAAAACAGTGAGAAATAGCCCACTCATTACTACACCTCCTTGTGCTCATCAATCAATTTTTTCAACTCTTCAGCTTGATGTTCACTTAGCTTTTTTGCTGCAATAAAAGCTGTCAGGAATTTGGGTAAAGATCCTCCAAAGGTATCTTCAACAAAGCGTATACTTTGATTGGAATAATATTCATCCTTTTTAACCAGAGATGAAACTATAGCATTTTCATTTTGAAAAATACCTTTTGCACATAACTTTTTTAGTACTGTATACGTTGTAGACTTTTTCCAGTTCATTTCTTTTTCACATAACTTAACAAGATCACCGGAACCAATCGGCTCGTTCTTCCAAATAATATCTGCAAACTTTTCTTCCCTTTCTGGTAATTTATATACTTTCATGATAACCCTCCCTAGTCTATACTGTATCGACCTTGTGTTATGAGTCTATACCGAATAAACCAGGTTGTCAATGATATCGGTGCAAAGCAAAAAACACCCGATGGGTGTTTTGCTTTGGTAGCAATGAAAACACTAATAATTGTAACATGAGATACATTGACTATAATTACTTTATTATTTTTTCTGCATTTCTACTTTTGTATAAAACTCGCCGAACTTCCATTACATTTTCGATAACTACATAATAAACGACAAAATTATCTACATAAATGCGATAATAGGGATGCTTCCTTCTTCTATTTGATTGAAACCGTTCAAAAGATAATGGACATTCTAATCTTGCTAAGATTGCTTTTTCAATTTTGTCAACCAGTTTCAGTGCACTTTCTAGATTGTGCAGTTTAAATGTAATATAATCAAGAATTTCGTTGAGATCTAGTTCAAACCTGGGAAGAAATTTTAATATAAATCTATTTTCCTCCATTGATTCTTGCCCTCACCCTAGAAAAAACCTCATCATGAGTATATCTAATATCATTCAAATCTGCTTCTTTATCTGCCTCATCTAATTTCAGTTCTATATCATCAGTTAATTCTGCATATTGTTGCAAACTTAATACCACCATTGTTCCGTAACCATTTTTTGTTAAATATACCGGCTGTTGTTCCCTAACAACAATGTCCTCAATTTCCGGAAACTTATTTCTTAAATCAGAAACCGGTCTAATTTGGATCATAATTACCACCTCCGTAAGTTGCTTATCATAATCTTATCAGTATTTTATCTTAGATGCAATAGCATAATTAAAAAAGGTACCGATTGCTTTGTTGAAAGGTGTATATATCTTTGGTAAAATGATTTTAGTATTGCATATGAGAGGAGTAGGGCTCGAAATCCTATGACATTCATAATTACCATTAGATATGATACGCACGGAGGGACTTCGCATCCACTTCATGTCTGCCGTCCTACGCCTGCTCGCTCAGCAGGCTTGGACCACTCCCTACAAAACAGTTCACAGGACTGTTTTGTAACGGTCGTGCCCTTTCGGGTTCAAGTCCCCTCTATAATATTACCAAACAAAAAGGACGAGTAATAACAATGAACCCCCGTCCTTTTTGTTTGGTGCGCACGGAGGGACTTCGCATCCACTTCATGTCTGCCGTCCTACGCCTGCTCGCTCAGCAGGCTTGGACCACTCCCTACAAAACAGTTCACAGGACTGTTTTGTAACGGTCGTGCCCTTTCGGGTTCAAGTCCCCTCTATAATATTACCAAACAAAAAGGACGAGTAATAACAATGAACCCCGTCCTTTTTGTTTGGTGCGCACGGAGGGACTTGAACCCCCACGGTTTCCCGCTAGAACCTAAATCTAGTGCGTCTGCCAATTCCGCCACGCGCGCATGTATATGTATAAAAAATCAGCCCTCTTCTGAGGGCGCTGTTTCTAATTGGTGACTCCACCGGGAATCGAACCCGGGTTACCGCCGTGAAAGGGCGGTGTCTTAACCGCTTGACCATGGAGCCATCGTGCAAGAAAAGGGGGATTTCTCTCCCTTTTCTTGTAATTTAATTGGCAATGTCCTATTCTTCCGGGCAGTTACCCACCAAGTACCGTCGGCGCTGAAGAGCTTAACTACTGTGTTCGAGATGGGAACAGGTGTAGCCTCTTCGCTATACTCACCAATTTTGAGG
>JAQWBH010000427.1 GCA_028707405.1 Parabacteroides sp.
AACACATACGATGGCTGGTTTATTGCCAGCATCTGGAGAGATGGCAGAGTGGTCGATTGCGGCGGTCTTGAAAACCGTTGAACTGCGAGGTTCCAGGGGTTCGAATCCCTTTCTCTCCGCTGACTACCGAAGATAAATGGTAGAAAAATTTAGACAAATCCCGTAAAATCAAGGTTTTACGGGATTTTTTATTTCGCCCAGCATGGTCGATAACTTTAGGGTGTAAATCCCGAACGCACCTTGATAGTGGGAAGCGTTAGCCTAAGACAAGGGTGTCTACCGTGAGGTGGAATCTGAAGGAAGTCGTCGGCAAATTCTCGGTTTGACGTACAGAAACCGAATATAAGGCATCTGTATGTGGACGAATCTGCATGACAAGATAAAGTCCAAAACTATCCGAAACCTACAGGTGTAAATTCGTCAGATATATGAGATGACAGTTATCGCTCTTAACTGGGGAGATCTTTACCATAGGCACTGACCGATTGATACAGTTTCACTCCTTTGCAACCCGTACAGTGATGTTCGACTGATGGTAAAGAAGTCAGCAGGGATGGATAAATGGAACGCTTATCGCAACGGCAACACTCGTAAGGGTTGTTGCCGTATAGCTCACTCGGGCATCTTAAACCATACACTTACAAATGCAGAACTCGAACGGCTTGGTTTTCAGCCGCTGCTTACATACTACAAGTCTCGCCATGTTTAATAAACCGCCACGTGCCGAACGGCATGCGTGGTGGTGTGAGAGGTCGGAAAATGAAATAGGAGGAAAACTATTTCATTTTCCTCCTACTCGATTATTTGCCACTGACGAGAATCAAGCAATGATGAAGTGGTAGAAGACAAATGATGAGTAGCAATCTAATGATAGCCTTTCATTTTATCTCGTAGCATAATTCATATCATATATGTCATGTTTAAGCTGACATTCTAACTTCAATTAATATTTTCTTAGTTTATTACATTGTTAAGTAAATTATTTTATGTATCATTGTAAGCAGATTAAAGCTGACAATAATACTATGCGAAACAAAATCATCTCCACGCAATCCAATAGGATTGCGTGTTCAAACCGGATTATGCTGAGGATATCGTTGAAAGAGCAAAGACAATCTATTAATCCAAAGATCATCATATGCATGACACGATGCTGAATTACGTCGTTCGGTTTATAAGCAAGGTCGTTTTGAAACGTTTGGATTATCAGTCGTTAGAAAATTCAATTAAACATGGATGCTTAAACTGTTAAATCGGCTATTTACTCATGATTAAACCGGGCGAAATACAGAAAATAGCAGCCGCTGCAGGAGTTAAAGATCCCCAGATTGAAAAGGAATACATGTTGAGCCGGATATTTAAAGGAATATCCCAGTACAAAGAACTATCCGACTTCCTGGTTTTCAAAGATCAAAAACTTATCCGATTTTGAGCAAGTGGACATAGAAGCTCAACGACAATTGAAAAAAATTAAATGACAGACAGAAATAAAGTTGACATCAAAGAAAACGACGTATTGAGGTATGACCGTCAACTATTGACCATCTTACTCAAAGACAATAGCTCCAAAAAAAACATTATTTGGGGCACGGACAATTATGCAGCGTCCGGACCTGAATATGCCGCAGATGAACAAATAACCATTCCCCTTATTTCCGGCAAGAACGGCAACATCATTAAACCTCGTGTTGAAAAAAACAAGAAAGAACAAATAGCACGTGTACGAGACAAGGCCGAGGTTTTTACGCCTTCGTGGATATGCAATAAACAAAACAATCTTGTTGATAAGGCGTGGTTTGAGGCAGAAGACATTTTTAATATTGAACTCGTTAACGGATGGACGACACAAACACGCCCCATTCCTTTTCCATTGAAAGCGGGCAAAACATGGCAAGACTATGTTTTGGAAGAACGATTGGAGGTGTCTTGTGGTGAAGCACCTTATTTAGTGAGCAGGTACGACACCATAACAGGGGATCCGATTCCGACAAAAGACAGAATAGGGTTACTGGATCGTAAACTGAGAATTATCGTGGAAAATACAAACGATGAGGGTGATTGGTACCGATGGGCAAAGACGGCCGTTCAGAGCGTTTATGGTTATGAATGGCAAGGCGATAATCTGCTCCTCGCCCGTGAAAATATCTTATATTCATTTGCCGATTATTATCAAGACAAATTTAAACGTAAACCGTCCAAAGACTATATGCTGGAAATTGCCAACATTATTTCGTGGAATATCTGGCAAATGGATGGTTTAAAAGGAGTTGTACCCAACAGTTGCCGAGATTTGAAAGTGACTTCTTACAATTTGTTTGAAACAGAAAAAGAAATAGTACCTTGTGAAGGTTGCTTGAAAAACAACATCTACAAACATAATGGAATATATTGCAAGATAAAAGACTGGAAAACCGGAGGAACATTGAAATATGTATCCTTGTTGAAAGGAGGAAACTATGGAAAATAAGTTTATTTCGACTTTTGATTATAAGTTGATTTATATTTTCAGGATCAACGACGAATCGCACAAAGGTCTGTTGAAAATCGGAGATGCCACGCTTCGTACAAATAAAACCTATGAAGAATTATTGCCATCATGCCGTGAACTCAATCAGGCAGCCAAAGAACGCATCAATCAATATACCGGAACAGCAGGAATATCCTATGAACTATTGCATGCCGAGATTGTCATTTATACGGACGAACAAGGAAAAGTCAAAGTGGCAAGAGATTACAAAGTCCACGAAGTTTTGCTGCGCTCCGGTATAAAACACTATTATTTTGATACCGAGCATAAACAGAACGAATGGTTTCGTACCGATTTGGAAACTGCGAAGAAGGCATTACAGGCTGTTAAAGACAAGCGCAAATCCTTGAACCAAACAGAAATATCGACTGACAAAAATCCGATAGTTTTTCGTCCCGAACAGAAAGAGGCTATTGAAAAAACAATCGCTCAATTTAAAAAGAGCAAACGAATGTTATGGAACGCCAAGATGCGTTTCGGCAAAACCTTGACAGCTTTGGAAGTTGCCAAACGATTGAATTTTAGAAAGATCCTCATTTTCACCCATCGTCCGGTGGTAAGCGACGGATGGTATGATGATTTCGGTAAAATCTTTTATAATACAGACCATTACCTCTTCGGTTCAAAAAAGAAAGATAAAGGTGTCCCGTTGGAAGACCTTGAAAAATCGGGCAAGAATTATGTCTATTTTGCCTCCATTCAGGATTTAAGAGGATCTTCTTTGGTCGGAGGTAACTTTGATAAAAATGACGAGGTCTTTCATAAGAACTGGGACTTTGTCATCATTGACGAAGCGCACGAAGGCACACAAACAGATCTTGGTAAAAGCGTTATTCAGGCTGTCAAAAAAGAGCAGACCAAGGTGTTGGAACTATCCGGTACCCCTTTCAATTTGTTAAGCGACTATGACGAGAAAGAGATATATTCGTGGGACTATGTGATGGAGCAAAAAGCAAAGAAGGATTGGATGTCCAACCATTTTTGTGATTCCAACCCTTATGATGAACTGCCTGAATTAAACATTTATACGTATGCCTTGGGTAAATTATTTTCAAATCCGGCGTTTCAGGATTTGGAAGATAAAGCCTTTAATTTTAGAGAATTCTTCCGCACGTGGACAGGCGATATTAAAGCAGACAGGAAACATTTACCGGAACATGCAAGTGTCGGTGATTTTGTTCACAAAGACGATGTGCAAAGTTTCCTGAATCTGATAACGAAGTCGGATGCCAACAGCCATTATCCTTATTCGACCGAGGACTATCGGCATTTTTTCCGCCATTCGCTTTGGATGGTTCCGGGAGTAAAAGAAGCGAAAGCATTAAGTGCCTTGATGAAACAACATCCGGTTTTTGGTTCCGGTGTGTTTCAGATTGTCAATGTAGCCGGTGACGGTGACGAGGAACAAAATTACAGCGATGCCTTGCAAACTGTCCGAAAAGCTATAAACGAAACCGAATATACCATTACCTTGTCGTGCGGCAGATTGACGACCGGCGTATCTGTGCCGGAGTGGACAGCCGTATTTATGCTTG
>JAQWBH010000428.1 GCA_028707405.1 Parabacteroides sp.
ATTAGTAATATAGATGCCTTGGCCCGTATCAAAAATAAAATTGTCGACAACCGATTGACTCAGATGCTTATACCGTCTATTGATAATGCCATCGAAAACAAAACGAAAGAAGTCAATTCGGATGAAGTAGAAGAGGCTGTGCATTCGGTTGTCGAGAAAATGCCCGAGTTCCCCGGTGGCCAAAAAGAACTGATGAAGTATATGGCACGACATACGCATTATACGGAGAGTGCAATAAAAAAAGGAATCAACGGGAGGGTAATTTGCTCTTTTGTAGTAAAAAAAGATGGTTCACTAAGCAATATCAGCATTTTACGCGGGATAGACCCTTCTTTAGACGCAGAAGCTATGCGAATGCTTTCTGCCATGCCTAAATGGATTCCGGGAAGACAAAACGGGAAAGCAGTACAAGTTAAATACACCGTTCCTATAATTTTTCACATGTCCAAGGAAGAACAAACAGCAGAGACAAAAGAGGAAGAGCCTGTTATTGATGACACCCATGAATCTCCTTTATTTACAGTCGTTGAACAAATGCCCAAATATCCCGGCGGAGAGAAAGCGTTGCTCCAATACCTGGCGAAAAAGGTAAAATACCCTGTTTATGCTCTTGAGCACAATATTCAAGGGAGAGTCACGTGCAGTTTTGTAGTAGACAGAGACGGTTCGTTAAGTAATATCAGCATCCTCCGCGGAATAGATCCCTCTTTAGACGCAGAAGCTTTACGAGTCATTCAATCCATGCCCAAATGGATTCCCGGCAAACAGCGCGGAGTTGCCGTTGCCGTAAAATACGCTGTGCCTGTAACATTCCGTCTAGAATGACAACTATCTGTCGAATTCATTAAATGATATGAAATATAAACTCATCTTTTTTTACTGCTTTTATGCATTATCATTGTATGCACAGACTCCTGCCCAAATATTACAAGATCTGGTGAACAAGAAACAATTTGTTCAAGCAGTTGCTATAGCCGATTCGCTGATCAAAGTAAAAGAGCCTGATTATGTCACACTTTCGGCAACCGGACAGGCTTATGAAGGATTAATGCGTTATAAGGAAGCTTACCTATATTATATACGCAGCCTTCAAATGGATTCGACAAACATTGATGCGCTCAATTCAGTGGCCCGCACAGCTATGAATCTGGGCAACATACCTCTGGCAAAAAGTTATTTCCAAAAGATTGTTCATGCCGATACAACTCATTTTTACGCAAACCTGCAACTGGCACGCCTTTCCTTTCAGGAAGGCGATTACGAGAGTGCTATTCAGAGATACCTCTATCTAAACACCTTAGATACAACGCGTATTAATCCGGCTCTGTATGCCAACATCGGTGACTGCTATCTCAAAGCCAATAATATGTCGCAAGCAGCCATCAATTATTTCAAAGCATATAACTTAAACCGAGAAAACGCCGGTCTGGCCAGTACATTGATTAATGTTCTGATTCATTTGGGTGGTTCAAATTTGAATGATGCCCTGTTGCTCTGTGATACGGCACTCTATTACAATCCCCGAAGTAAGATGCTCATGCGAGACAAAGGTCTGTGTTTTTATGCAGGGAATAAATTCGAGCAAGCTGATTCAATCTATACGCTCCTGTTGTCGAAAGGTGATTCCACACTTACCACTTTGAAATATGGAGGTGCTGCCCGCTACTGGTCGCAACATTTTATGGACGCTATAGTACCTTTGGAGGCCGCTTATCAAATCGATTCAACCGATATCGAAACAACACTCTTGCTTGGCGCAGCCCTGGGCAAAACTTATGACCGCAAGCGAGCCTTTGAACTATTCAATCTGGCGGAAAAAATGATGCAACCCAATGCAACACTCGTCAACCTGTTAACGACCTCGCGAGGTGAGACATTGCAACGCAACGGACAATTAGTCGAAGCTGAAGCATTATTCTACAGCGGTTGGCTGAATAACAAGGAACGATTGGATTATCTGGCTCGCATCAACAACAATTATCCCAACTCTGAGAAAGCCTATAAGAGTGATGAAATGCGATCCAAAGCTTTATTTATCAAATATATATATCTAAAAGAACACCTTTCCGCACGCCATCATATCAAAAATGCAAGCACGTTCCGGGCTTTTCTCCAATCAACATATGAAGATGCATTCTTCCGCAGCAAAAAAGAACTCTTGATGACAGCCCCCAACGGAAAGAAAAGCTATCTCACGATAACAGACCTGCTGGCACTCATCAAACAACTGCCGGAAAAAGACAAGGATGACACTGATAAGCTGTTTTGAATTTTCTGATAGAATGATCATTGTTTACCGCACAAATTGTATTTTTGCAGAACTTAAACCAAATCAGAATGAACAGTATGTACAAAAAAACATTAGGATTGATTCTATTCAGCCTCTTTACACTGTCCTGCATTCAGATGAATGCAGTAACACCGATTAATCCGGCCAAGGTGTATTATAATGCCTTCTCACATAATGATATACAACGAACCAAACCTTTAACTGAAGCGATTACTCTTGGTTTCAACTGTGTTGAAGCCGACTTGTGGCTGATCGATGGCGAACTGTACGTTTCTCACGACAAACCACAAATCAGTCCGGAGATCACTTTTGAAAACTTATATATTCGTCCGCTTGTAGAACGCATTCGTGCCAATGGAGGGAAAATCTATTCCAAAAGTAAAAAACCGTTCTATCTGATGATTGACTGTAAGTCGAATGGCGAGGAGATGCTTCCTGTCCTGAAAAATAAACTCAAGCCTTACAAGTCCCTGTTCTGCACTGTCGAAAACGGCAAGATGAAGAAAAGTGCCATTCTACTGTTCCTTTCCGGTGACAGACCACTCTCGGTACTTGCTCAAGGCGAAGGATACGTCTTCCTTGACGGACAGATCAAAGATCTGGGACAACATATCTCATCAGACATGATGCCGGTCATCAGCGACAACTACACCGACTGTCTCTCATGGAAAGGTAATGGGCCGATTCCTGCCGACCAGTTACAGAAGATGCGCGATATCATTAAAAGAACTCATGCTGAAGGCAAGCTGTTTCGTTGGTGGGGTGCGCCCGACACGCCACAGTTTAAACGATTCTTTATCAAAGAGAACGTCGATCTCATCGGTGCTGACAACCTGAAAGCGCTATACGACATACTAAACAAATAGCAGACTTCTATTTCAATGGAAAATAAACAAGATTCACAGTGAATCTTTTCCCGTTTATCTATTTTATTTGTTCTCTGGAACAAGACAAGCTATCTTTGTTTCAGATTAATTAAAACAGATTCACGATGAAAAAGAAAATGATTCTTGTATTTTTATTTGTCTTTGGGCTGTTAGCATCTTCTTATGCTTATACACAACAAGACGAATTTCACGGCCGTCCTGATTGCTGCTGTTGCTGTTGTTGCAGACCATGTCCCCCGCCGCCTCCACAGCACAGACCTGGAGGCCCAGGTGAAATGTCACTCACTTCGAATGACATGATCAAAAAATTGAAATTAACCGACGATCAGATAACAAAACTAAAAGTTGAAGAACAAACTTTCAGAAAAAAGATGGAAGCTAATCGTCCCGACAGAAACTCAATGAACTCGGAAAAGGTCAATAAACCGGGAGAAGATGGGCCGATGGGAACAGTGATAAAAGAGCACGAAACGGTTATCAAGGGGATTTTGAATAACAAACAGTACAAACTCTACCAGAAATATATGCAAGAGAATCGTCCACTGCGACCTGACGGAGAGCCCAAAGACGACAGCTCGGAAAATGAAGAATAACATTTCCCTTCTGTTTCCAAGTTGAAAGGGCCTGTCTAACAAGTTTAGTCAGGCTCTTATTTTTGCATAAAAAATAAGGCTTTCATACTGAAAATCAGCAGGAAAGCCTTTGTTATATCGATAGAATTTTATAAATTTGTTTTGCACAACAAGTTATAAATCAATCATATAACCATGGCAAAGTTATCAATAAAATCTGAAAACCAACAACAAATGATGCTTCTTCCTCCAAGTTATGAGGAATTAGTTCCGAAGTGTCATCCTGTAAGAGTAATAAACAGTGTCATCA
>JAQWBH010000429.1 GCA_028707405.1 Parabacteroides sp.
ATGCTGATCTTAATAATCTGCTAATAGATATTGCACCTCCTCATTTGAGTAGTTTGGAAAGTCGTTACGAACTCTACAAAACCAAATGGGAAACCAACTTCCGCCGTTTGCATGCTAACGAAGAAGAACTCAATCGCCAATTTATTGAAATATACGGTCTGCAAGACGAACTTACCCCCGATGTTCCGCTGAGTGAAATCACCATCCTGCAACAAGGCGAAGTGAAGATAGTAGACGGAGCATTGCAGTTCCAAGCCGATGTAGTAATCAAGCAACTCATCTCCTACGCCATCGGCTGCTGGATGGGTCGTTATCGCCTCGATAAGCCCGGACTATACATTGCCCACCCTGATGTGAAAGAAGAAGAGATAGTAACCTACCCCTACAGAGACGAAACGCTCACCATAGATGATGATGGCATCATTCCAATATTGCCCTACGAGTGCCCTTTCGAGGATAACTTACAGAATCGTATTGCCGACTTTGTGCGTATCGCTTTTGGCAACGATTCACTTGCCGAAAACTTAAACTTTGTGGAGCAAGCATTGGGCTGCACCATCGAGAAATACCTCGATAAGGAGTATTGGAAAGACCATAAAAAAATGTATCAGAACCGCCCTATCTATTGGCTGTGGTCGTCGAAGAAAGGTACCTTCAAGGTAATCAGCTATATGCATCGTATGGATGCCTACACCGCAGAGCGTGTGCGCTCTAAATACCTATTGCCCTATATAGAATACCTGAACAATAAAATTGCCGACCTCGAAAGCCGCGCAGCCCAGCTATCGGTAGGTGAGAGTCGTAAGCTCGATGCCCTGCGCAAAGCTCATACCGAATGTGTGAAATACCACGAACGCCTGCAGGTAGTGGCCGAGCAAGCTATCGCTTTCGACCTCGATGATGGGGTGGTGGTGAATTATGCGAAGTTTGGAGATGTGTTGGCAAAGTTAAAATAATAGTGAGTATGAAAACATTTAATATCTATTGCGACGAAAGTTGTCATTTCGAAAATGATCATAAACCGTTTATGTTCTTAGGTTATATTAGTTGCGCCTATCCACAAATAAGAACCCATACGGAACGTATCAACGAAATTAAAAAGAAACACAATTTCTATGCCGAGATTAAGTGGAATAAAGTAAATAAAACAAAGTTGAAATTCTATCTTGAACTAATTGACTACTTTTTTTCTACAGATCTTCGGTTCAGAGCTATTGGTGTTGAGAAATCGAAGGTTCGTCTCGGTGCGTTTGGCAAAACGTATGATGAACATTACTATACCATGTATTATTATCTACTCAACCACCAGTTGAATATGAAATACACTTATAATGTGTATTTGGACATAAAAGACACCTTAAGTGCGAATAAAGTCGACCGATTGAAAAAAATTCTCAATGTAAAGTTCGGCGTTTTTCGTAATGTGCAAAATATCATTTCAAAAGAGAGTTTGTTGTTACAATTAGCCGATTTGATTATCGGAGCTATTTCTTATAATAGGAATGAAAAAGAGAAGAAAAGCGATGCTAAACGAATAGTAATTGACAGAATCAAGAAACATTGTAATTTAGATTTAGAACATACAAATTACGATGAAAAGCTAAACTTATTTTTTATAGAACTACGATAATATGCCACTCAACCGAATAAAGATATATAACCAATTACTTGACATTGTCGGCATGTCAGGGCGAGAGCGGACAATCTCGTTAGAAGGCATCTTCAAAAGAGACTTAGGAGAACAATCTCCTGTGTTTTGTGGGAAGGAAGTTCATCCAACACCAAGGGAAGATGGAGAAATTCCGATGGAAACCCTCTTTAGACATCTTACAACAGAGATGACAGATAAAAAAAGTCGAGCGCGTGAGTTTGAATTGGAAAGATCAAAGAGACTTCATTGGGTACGCTTCCATTTAGATCAGAGAAAAGAAGATAATATGCTTCTATTCTCGGCAAGAGAGCCGGAAGGTATCAGAACATACTACTATGATAGAAATGAAAAATATGTTATAGTATTAGAGCCCTTACGTAATGGTAGTGCATATTATTTACTGTCTGCTTATTATGTAAGAGGCAAAGATGCGATGAGAAATAAAATAGAAAAAAAGTATAGGAGGAAATTAGATGAACTGTATTAAAAGCAAAAAACGATAGATATCAAGATCTACCGTTTTTCGATTTCCTTAACCCAAATGGGTTATGAACTCGATGCAAAGATACAATGTAAATATCTATTTCGCAAGAAATTTAACACATTATTGATCTTATTTGGATATGGTACAAAACAGAATATACAACTACTTCGTTAGAAACCCACAGCTTCATATACTGTTTGTTTTCGATCGAATGAATATCATCGAAACAGAACTGAAAGATATGGAGTGGGATGAGGGATATCTTTATCAGGTTTTTGATGGGACGTGGTTTGCTACCAAGTATGCCATAGAGAATGATTGGAAAGATAAAAAAATAGTATTGCTTTTTCCTAAAAACACTTACCCGCATAGCGAAGCCGCACAATTAGAGTTTCCGCTCTTAGATATGCTGATGGCGAATATGGAGTACAAAGAGGATGATTACGCCTCCTTTATGCAGCAATTTGGTTTGCCTCCAAAGTTTAATTCGTTTGTTCAGCGCAATGTAACTGAGTTGATAACCTCAAAAATCAACACAATATTGAGCGGGCAAATTACTGCCGATACCTTTACAGAAGATTTGGCATGTCGTGCGTTCATCTCCTCCTATTTGGGCGAGAAGAAGCTCTTGGAATGGGATGCTATTATTGTTCGGATGATTATTTCGGGAGCAAACAGCGAAGAGAAAAAACATATCGACCTCTTTCGCCGCATAGAAAAGAATTTAGATGCAAAGAAAGCCATTGACAATAAGCTGACCGCTCTTTTTGGATTCTCGTACGATCGAAATTCTGCTTCAAAAATGAAAGAGGTTGCCGAAAGTTTGAAATACAACTCGATGACACAGCTGCTTGATAGCTCTTCGGCAGACAACTATAAGCAATACAAGGTAACCAACTCAGGCAAGCTCATTCAGCTAAACAAAATTTACGAAAAAGGCACACAAGATCGTTTATTGTCAGATAGATTCAATCAAGCGATGATCACCCTGGCAGCAGGCATCAAAGAGGAAGAGATCATTAAGGTGTACGGAATAGATGCTCCTTATTTTTATATGACCGAAACACTCTGCTGGCCTATCATCGAAGGAATGATAAAAGCGGAACTGATTGCCGAACCGATGAAAGTGAATGAGCATATACGGGAATTAAGCTTAAAACTCCCGGAGCAATCGGTTATTCAGATTGTGTTTCGCTTTGTAGAACAAATGGCTCTCTATTACGAAAAAGCGCGCATTATCGGGACGTTGAAGCTTAACTCACCGGAGGCATACATTCAAAAATATTTAAATGAGTTCTATTCGATAGATATGTGCTATCGCCGAGCCTTGGAGGCTTACCATGAGTTGATAACAAAAGAGATTCCCATCGATCAGGCTCTCTATAAGGCAAAGCAGCAACTCGACCAGGAATATGCCAAGATTGTCAATATCTTCAATTTGGAATGGATGAGTTGCATAACGGAACAGGAAGATGGTTTCAACAGTCTATCGCTAAAACGTCAGGAAGATTTCTATTCCAATGAATACGATGCATCCTACAAACAGGTGGTCATTGTGTCGGATGCACTGCGCTATGAGGTGGCTGCCGAATTGATGGAAGAGTTGGCGAAGGAGAAGCACGTTGCTACGCTCTCAGCCTATCGGGCAATGTTGCCTACCGAAACCAAGTATTGCAAACCCGCCTTGTTACCGCACCGTACGTTGGAATGGCAGGGAAATGATTTGCTGGTAGATGGTAAGCTGTTACCGGGTATTCCGGAACGTACAGCCCATTTGGCAAACTATAAAGAAAATGCTATTTGTGTGAATTATGAGGAGGTAATGAATGCTGACCTACAATCGAATAGGACATTGTTCAAACGCCCATTGGTCT